>NZ_JBSGHG010000036.1:0-69056 GCF_053604275.1 Streptomyces sp. NPDC004051
GCGCCGGCCGGGAATCCACGGGGGACTTCCAGATCAGCCTGTCGGCGGTCAGGCGTCTTCCGAAGGGGAAGACGCCGCGGACCTCTCACCCGTCCCGGTCAGCGAGTGCCGACCGCCGCGCGCACGGCCCGGCGGGCCATCTGGCAGTCGTCGTGCAGGCGCCGCAGCAGCAGCCGCTGCTCCTCGCCGGACGGCAGAGCGCCCTGCTGGGCCGGACCCGAACCCACCGGTCCCCCCTCGCGCATCGAACGCTGCACGGCCGTCTCGTAGGTACGGATCTCACGTGTCAGCACCAGCATCAGGTTCACCAGGAACGCGTCGCGTGAGGCGTGGCCCGCCGACTGCGCGATCTGGCTGATCTGCCGTCGGGCCGCCGGTGCGTCCCCGAGCACCGCCCACAGGGTCGCCAGGTCGTAGCCCGGCAGATACCAGCCCGCGTGCTCCCAGTCCACCAGCACTGGACCGGCCGGTGAGATCAGGATGTTGGAGAGCAGCGCGTCACCGTGGCAGAACTGGCGCATGTCGTGGCGCCCGGCCGCGTGCGCGATGCCGTGCAGCAGTTTCTGCAGATCGCCCATGTCCCGGTCGGTGAGCAGGCCCAGCTCGTGAAAGCGGGCGATCCGTGCCGCGTAGTCCAGCGGGGCGTCGAAGGTCTTGGCCGGCGGGCGCCACCCGTTCAGCCGGCAGACCGCGCCGAGTGCCGCCTTGATGTCCGCTCGCGGTGGTGCCTCCACCGGGTGCCGCTGGAGTGCCGCCACCCGGCCGGGCATCCGCTCGATCACCAGGATGCAGTTGTCCGGGTCCGCCGCGATCAGCCGGGGCGCCCGCACGGGTGGGCGATGCCGGACGAACGAGCGGTACGCCGTTATTTCGTGCCGGAACCGCTCGGACCAGACGGGGGAGTGGTCCGTTAAGCACTTGGCCACCGCGGTGCTCCGGCCGGTCGTCCCGACCAGGAGGATGGACCGGCCGCTGCGGCGCAGCACCTGCACCGGCGCGAACTCCGGGCAGATGCGGTGCACCGACGCGATCGCCGTGCGCAACTGGGCGCCCTGGGGACCGGACAGGTCGAGTCTGCCGCTGAGCGGCTGGGGGCCGGCGCCCGGAGCGCGCCGCACCGTGCCCGGCCCCGGCACGGTGACCGCCGGGCGCGCGGGGGCGAGGTAGGGGCCGTTGTCCGACGGACGCGGACGCAGCGGCCTGGGCGGTGCGGACACGGAGGACGATGCTGCGTACATGGGCGATACAGATCCCTTCGTGTGCCTGCGACGTCAGCGCGCCACACGGCCCGGTCGCCCAGGCGCACCCTGGGGAGTGTCCCGGCGGAGACCGGGTCGTGGTGGCGCGTTCCTACTCGACACCCGATGCCCCCTGGCACACCATCTGGCGAACCCTGGCGAACCCTGGCGAATAGTCGCCCGGCAACTCGCCCGGGGCTACTGTCAACTCAGCCGAGAACCTGGGGGCTTGACGTGAGCGGACAACCCAACACCCGGCTCTCGGACCTGTTCGGCCTGGCCGGCTGGTCCAAGGGCGAACTCGCGAGGCTGGTCAACCGGCAGGCGGCGGCCATGGGCCACCCCCAGCTGGCGACCGACACCTCCCGGGTGCGGCGGTGGATCGACATGGGAGAGATCCCGCGCGATCCCGTGCCGCGGGTGCTGGCGGCCCTGTTCACCGAGCGTCTCGGCCGTGTCGTGACCATCGAGGATCTCGGTCTGGTCCGGCACGGGCGTGCGGGGAAACGGCCACGCGGCGGGAGTGCGGAACATCCCGACGGAGTGCCGTGGGCGCCCGAGCGGACAGCCGAGGTCCTCACCGAATTCACGGGAATGGACCTCATGCTCAACCGACGCGGCTTGGTGGGCGCGGGCGCCGCGCTCTCCGCCGGATCCGCACTCAGCGGCGCCATGCACGACTGGCTGCACGCCGATCCGGCACTGACCACCGACGCTCCCCGAATCGACCATCCGCTGCACGCCGACTCCGTCGGGTTCGACCGTTACGAGGCCGCTCCCATCGGGTCTCAGGAGATCGAGGAACTCGAGCGCTCCGTGGAGGTGTTCCGCGCCTGGGACGCCGCCCGGGGCGGCGGCCTCCAGCGCAAGGCGGTGGTCGGCCAGCTCAACGAGGTGGGCGGCATGCTCGCCTACCACCACCCACCCCATCTCCAGCGGCGCCTGTGGGGCGTCGCCGCCAACCTCGCCGTCCTGGCGGGCTGGATGTCGCACGACGTCGGTCTGGAACCCACGGCCCAGAAGTACTTCGTCATCGCGACGCACGCCGCCAGGGAGGGCGGTGACCGGCCGCGCGCGGGCGAGGCACTGTCCCGGGCGGCCCGCCAGATGGTGCACCTGGGCCGGCCCGACGACGCCCTGGACCTGCTCAAGCTCGCCCGGTCCGGGTCGGGCGAGGAGTTGCTGCCGCGCACCCGCGCGATGTTCCACACCATCGAGGCCTGGGCGCAGGCGTCGATGGGCAAGGGACAGGCGATGCGCCGCACCCTGGGCCGGGCCGAGGACCTGTTCGTCTCCGACCGGGGGGCGGACCAGGAGCAGCCGGACTGGATGCAGACCTTCAAGGACGAGGATCTGTACGGCATGCAGGCCCTGGCCTACCGCACGCTGGCCGAGTTCGAGCCCGACGCGGCCGCGCACGCCCAGCACTACGCGGAGAAGGCGCTGTCCCTGCGGGTGGACGGCCGGGAGCGGTCGAAGATCTTCGACCACCTCTCCATGGCCTCCGCCTGCTTCATCGCGAACGACCCGGAGCAGGCCGACCGGTACGCGCGTCTCGCGCTGATGTCGATGGGCTCCAACTCCTCGCGCCGCACCTGGGACCGGCTGCGCCAGATGTACCGGCTCACCGCCGAGTACTCCTCGTACCCGAGGATCCAGGAACTGCGGGAGGAGATCAGGCAGGCCCTGCCGAGGCCCCGGGGGAAGGGCGGCAGCGCACCGGCATGACGGAGGGGTGAAGGTTCCTCCTACGAGGTCACGCGGGCGACGAGCACGCAGGCCTCTTCCCGCGCGGTGCCGCCGAGCTCCCGCAGTACGGCCGGCAGGCAGTCCCGCGCGGTGCGGTCACCGGAGAACTGCGGGGCCAGCCCGAGGAGATGCCGGACGGCGGCGGCACCGGCCCGCCCGGATGCCGGCCCGGCGGTGTGCAGCACCAGCACATCGCCGACTTCGAGGGTCTCCTCGGCCTGCCCGTAGCGGGCGGCCGGGGAGGCGCCGGGCCGGTCGCCCCCCGGGGTCTCCGGGGTCTCCGGGGTCTCCGGGGTCTCCGGGATCTCCAGGGCGCGCCCCCTTCCGCCGCGGAACAGCAGCGGGACGGGGCGTCCGGCCCGCGCCCACACCAGCGAGCGGGTGTCGGGCCGGTAGTACAGGCAGAGGCCGCTGCCGAGGGCCGGTTGCCCGGTGGCGTCGAGCAACCGGTCGAGGCAGGCCAGCAGCCGACCCGGTGCGGTGCCGGCCATCGCCATGCCGCGCATCGCGCCGAGCAGCATCGTCGTGCCCGGCGACGGGCCGGCGCCCTGCCCGGTCAGCTCGCCGACGCTGAGCAGGGCGGTGCCGTCGGACAGTTCGAGGGTGTCGTACCAGGCGCCCCCGGACGGTGCTCCGGCAGGGGACGGGAGGTGCCGGGCGGCGAGGTCCAGGGTTCGCGGGCCCCGGCGCGCGAAGGGCAGGGAGCCGTGCCACGGGGGAGGGACGGCTTCCGGCGGCTCGGGCCCGGACCGTTGCCCGGTGCGCGCCGCGGCCTGCTGGTGGTGCAACGATTCACGGGTCTCGCTGACCGCCCGCCGGCAGCGGCGCAGTTCACTGACGTCCCGCAGCACGGCCCACATCGAGGCGGTGCTGCCGTCGGCTCCGAGGACCGGTTCGCCCGTCATGTGCACCGTCCGGACGCTGCCGTCGGGACGCAGCAGCCGGAACTCCCCGTCGATGGGCCGGGCGTCGACGAGACAGCCCGTGACCATCGCGGTGAGCTTCGGCCGGTCCTCGTCGTGCACCAGGGACGGCAGTTCGTCGAGGGTGAGCGGAGGAGCGGCCGGGTCGCGGTCCAGGATGCGGTACAGCTCCCCGGACCAACTGGCCTCGTCGGTCAGCAGGTTCCACTCGGCGCTGCCGACCCGGCCGAGCGGGGAGTCGGGCCGGGGCGGTGCGGCGGGCCCGGAGCCGGCCGGCGCGGGTACGGGCAGGGGGCCGTCCCGCAGCTGGGCCAGGTGTTCGTCCAGGTCGTTGAGCTGGTGCAGCGCCAGATCGTACAGCGCGCGCTGCCAGCGGTCCTTCGGGTCCGAGGCGTCGGCCGCGGTGCCGCGCCGTACGGCGTCCACGTCGCCCCTGAGCCGCCGGGTCTGCGAGATGAGCGCGTCGACCGGGCCGCGTCCTGGCGGCTGGGCGGCCGAGCGGTCCGCAAAGAGGTGGGACGGCATGACGCACTCCGATGTGGGACGGTTCGGGCCAGAGGCGGACGGAGGGACCGCTACGACTCTGGCACAGTGCGCCACGCCCTGTAAGGGATTCGGCAAGACGCCCCAAGGTCATGTCGGGGGCATATGTCACCGTCTTCACGGGGTTACCCGGAGGTAGGTGCCGGATGCCCGTCGGTTGGATCAACTCCGTTGGTGCGAAGGTTACTTGACGGAGCGTTCGGCGCCCGACCATCGCTCATTCACCTGTTCGACGGGCGGGCGTCCGTCCGTACTCAGTACCGCAGCGCGCCCGCGATCCGGTCCGCGTTCCCCAGTGTCCCGTCCGGGACGAAGCGGACCTCGGCGCCGGTCTCCAGGCACTGCTCGACGATCTCGTCCACGATGTCCTCGCGGGCGTCCAGGTCGCCGGTCTCGGCGAGGATCAGATGCTCACCCGTGTCGCGCACCGTCACCCGGAAGTTCTCCTCGACGGCCAGCAGCCGCACCCGGCCGTCCCGGGCGTTCTGCCACAGCTCGTCGACGCCGGCCGCGAACTCCTTGCGCCCGCGGGCCGTCTCCAGGGCCTGGACGACCTCCTCGGTGCGCTTGCGCGCTTCGCTCTCCAGCACTGGAAGCAGGGCCTGCCACACCGCGTCGGGCGTGCCGTGCGCGAGCCCGCCGTGCTGGACCTGCACGGCCTCCCGGGCCACGCCGCCCATCTCGCCCAGCAGGGACAGCGCGGCCGGCTCGCCGGTGACGTACAGGGGCCGGGGATGCTCGCGCAGCACCGCGCGCATCGCGGTGTCGGTCTCGCGCAGGAACCGGCGGGTGCTCTCGTCCCGGTAGGCGCTCGGCTGGTCACCGACCCGCTCCAGGCGCTCGGGGTCGAAGTTCTCCACGCTCCGGACCAGCGGGAAGGGGCCGATGTGCTCCTCGGTGACCCGGTCCACGCCGCCGCTCCACAGCGTGACCCGGTCGGGGGAGAGGGACAGCGCCCAGAAGGGGCGCTCCGCGGTGTGGGCGGAGACCAGGTTACGGGTGAGGAAGGTGTCCGAGAGCACCACACGCTCCGGGACGGAACGGGCGAGCGACCACACCTGGTGCTCACCCGGAGCGGCGAAGATGACCAGCCCGTCCTCGGCGTGCGCCAGATCGACCTCGGACAGCGCCCGGTCGAGCTGCAGGGCGACCTCGCTGCGCCGGTCCCGGGTGACCGCGGGATCGGCCTCCAGCTGTTTCTTGGCCTCGGCCACCACGTTGCGCAGCCGTACCGGGTCCTGGGCGTTGAGGGGCTCGCGCCGGTGGGTCGGCGTCAGTACCGACACCGCGGGGTAGGGGCGCGGGCGACGAAGCTCGGCAAGGGTCGCGGGACTCAGATCGTGCTCCATGAAAGCACCATAGGGCCGATTCGCCGAGAGGGCATTTGGGGCAATCGGGACGCCGCCGCCCCGCGGGCGGACTCATTCCCGGAAGTCGTCCTCGGAGCCGCACGAGCTGCCGCTGGGCGGCAGCGAACCGTAGAGCAGGAAGTCGTCGACCTTGCGGTGCACGCAGTCGGACGATCCGTAGCCGGTGTGGCCCTCGCCCCGGTTGTCCAGCACCACCGCCGAGGGGCCGAGCCGCTCGGCCGTCTCCACCGTCCACCGGTACGGCGTGGCCGGGTCGCCCCGCGTGCCGACCAGCAGCATCTTCGGGGTGTCGACGTTCTTGACCTCCTCGCGGATGTAGTCGGTCCCCTTGGGGCGGCCGTGGCACATCAGCACCTGGGCGAGCCGGTAGCGGCCGAAGACCGGTGAGGCCTTCTCGTAGGCGGTGCGCAGCCGGGAGAGGTCCCGGGTCACCTGCCCGGCGGCCGGGCGGTCGGGATCGTCCGCGCAGTTCACCGCCATCAGCGCGGCGGGGAGGTTGTCCAGGGGGACGTCCTCCTCGTCGACGAGCGGGTCGTTGCCCCGCGGCACGGGGAGCGTCACCCCGCCGGTGGCGAAGGCCTCCACCCCGCGCGTGTCCCCGTCCTCCATCAGCTGCGCGAGCGCCCGTTGCAGCAACGGCCACAGTCGCCTGCTGTAGAGGCCCTGCGCCATGGCGCCCGCGAGGTCCTGGCCGGTGAACTCCTGGCCGAAGTCCGTCGGTACCGGGTCCTCGTCGAGCGAGGCGACCAGCTTCACGACCAACTCCCGTGCTCCGCGCGGGTCCTGGCCGAACGGACAGGCGATGTCCTTGGTGCACCAGGTCAGGAAGTGCTCGAGCGCGAGCTGCTGACCCCTGACGCCCGCCAGCCCTTGTTCGGCCAGTGGTTCGGTCAGGGTGTCCACCCCGTCCAGCACCAACCGGCCCACCTTCTCGGGGAACCGGGAAGCGTAGACCGAGGCCAGCCGGGTTCCGTAGGAGAACCCCAGGTAGTTGAGCTTCTTGTCGCCGAGCACCTCGCGCAGCACGTCCAGGTCCCGGGCGACGTTCACGGTGCCGATGTGCGGGAGCACCGGGCCCGAGTGCTCGGCGCACTCGGCGGCCACCTCGCGCAACCGGGTGAGTACGTCCCGCGGATCGGAGGTGTCCCCGCCGCCGGTCGCCTCCAGCGCCTGAGCGGTGGCCTGAGTGCCGCAGCTGACCGGTGAGGAGCGGCCGACACCGCGAGGGTCGAAGGACACCACGTCGTACCCGTCGGTGAGACCCATGAACTCCTTGCCCGCACGGGCGAGTCCGAGGACGCCCGAACCCCCCGGCCCGCCGAAGTTCAGCACCACCGAGCCGCGAGGGTCGCCGGTGCCCCGGTAGCGGGCGAGGGCCAGGTCGAGAGAGCCCTTGCCGGGCTCGGCGTAGTCGACGGGGACGGTGATCTTCCCGCACTGCAGGTCCTTGAGCATGTTCATGCTCTCGCACGCGGACCATGTGATCTTCTGGTCGTAGAACCGGTCGAGGTCCCCGTCCGCGGCGGCGGCGGCCGGGAGGCCCGCGCTCAGCAGGACCAGTCCGGCTGCTCCGGTGACCACGCGGTGCCGGACCGAGGGGCGCGTTGACGGCTTGGCCAGCATCGATGCCTCCAGGACGCCCCAGAGCGGACCGGACACGGCGCCCTCGCTCACCATAAGGGGGCCCCGGATGCCCCGCCTGTCGGCCGGACGGCCCTGCGGCGGCGGTGGCGGGGGGCCCGGCGCTCAGCCGCGGGCGCTGTGGAACCTCCTGTGCAGCTCCCGTACCGCCTCCGTCAGCTCGGGAACCGGGCCGTCCACGGTCACGCCCGGCGCGATCTCGGCGACGGGCAGGGGCCGCACCGGCGGAGCGGGCACGTCCAGCTCGGCGAGCCAGGTCAGCAGCTGCGCCGAGGAGGCGACGTAGACGATCCGGCCGAGGCCCACCCAGGCATGCGCCGCCGCACACATCGGGCAGTGCTCGCCGGAGGTGTACACCGTGGCGGCGGCCCGTTCCCCGAGAGTCATGTGGGCGGCCGACCAGCGCGCCAGCTCGAACTCGGGGTGCCGGGTGCGGTCCCCGGCAGCCGTCCGGTTGCGGTCCTCGGCGAGCACGGACCCGTCGCCGGCCACCAGGACCGAACCGAACGGATCGTCCCCGGCCTCCAGCGCCTCGGTCGCCAGCTCGACGCAGCGACGCAGATGGGGCAGTTCGAAATCCGCGACAGCCATGGGTGCCACCCTTCTCACGACTACGGCTGGATCACCGGTCACGGCAACCTTAGGCTCACCCGATCAAGGACGCGAAACACGGTGTGCCGGCGCCCCGCAAACCCGTTGCCCGGGCCTCGGGCCCGTGCTGGAGTGAGCGGCATGGATCACGCTGCGGTACTCGCCCTGTTCGACCGCGACCTGCGCGAAGGAGCACGGCCCGACGGCCCCGGAGCCCGCGTCGAGCGCACCGGCCGCGTGGTGCGGCAGACCGCACCGCGACACGGCTGGAACGGCGTCCTCTGGTCCGCCCTGGACGACACGGACGCGGACGCGGCGATCGCCGGGCAGATCGCCCACTTCACCGGGCTGGGCCTCGCGTTCGAGTGGAAGCTGTACGGCCACGATCTGCCGGCGGACCTCGGACAGCGGCTCGTGACGGCCGGGTTCACGCCCGGACCGGAGGAGACGCTGATGGTCGGCGAGGTCGGCGAGCTACTCCTCGACACCCGGCAGGCCGCGCTGCCCGAGGGCGTCCGCGTCGTCCCCGTCGCCGACCGGGCCGGTGTCGATCTCATGGCCGAGGTGCACGAGAAGGCCTTCCACGCCGACGCGTCCTGGCTGCGCCACCACATGCTCGCCCGGCTCGCCGCCGAACCCGACACCGTCGTCGCGGTGGTGGCCCTGGCCGGCCGGGAGCCGGTGAGCGCGGCCCGGATGGAACTCGTGCCGGGCACCCGGTTCGCCGGACTCTGGGGCGGCGGCACCGTCGAGGCGTGGCGGGGCAGGGGCGTCTACCGTGCGCTGGTGGCCCACCGGGCCCGCGTCGCCGCCGAGCGCGGCTGCCGTTACCTCCAGGTCGACGCGTCCGGGCAGAGCCGCCCGATCCTCGAGCGCCTGGGCTTCGTCCCGCTCGGCACGACGACACCGTACGCGTACGTCCCGTAGGGCTTCCCGGGTCCGGCGGGCCGGCACCTCAGGGGTGCTTCCTGCCGGACCCGCCCTGCGCCCGTACACCGCCCGAGCCACCGCACCGCTCAGTCAGCGCAGGGCTTTCACACGGTCCAGCGCGGCCACCCCGAGTGCGGCGAGGCCGATCTGGATGAGCCACTCGATCCAGTCGACGCCCTTGGTGTCGGCCACCCCGAGCGCCGCGGCGAGCGCCGAGCCGATCAGCGCGGCGACGATGCCGACGAGGATCGTCCACAGCACCCCGATGCGCTGACGCCCGGGGACCACGAGCCGGCCCAGGACGCCGATGACGATGCCGATGACGATGGCACTGATGATGCCGCCGATCTCCATTTCGCCCCTCCTTCTCGGAACCCCCGCTGAAGGACTTGTGCCCCCGGGCGGCGGCGGCAGTCACCCGCGCCGGGAAGGGGCGGTACGCACAGGGCGGGGCCCGGTCCGCGGGGGACGCGGACCGGGCCCCGCCCTCGGTGCCCTTTCCGGGGGGCGATCAGGTCCTGGCGGGGGTGGTCCTGGCCGCCGTGGCGACGCACATGACACCGAGCAGCAGGGTCAGCGCGCCGATGACGACGTTGTTCCAGATGACGCCGGCGTCCGGACCGGTGCCGACGATCCACGGTGAGATGATCATCCACACGCCGAGGGCGCACATGGCTCCGCTGAGGCCGTACATGCGCGCCGGAGAGACGGTGAACCCGATGGCGAGCAGGCAGATCGCGATGCCGATGATCAGGTTGTGGGGCACGAGCGCGGGCTGGCTCGTCGTGTAGTGGAGTATCCAGGGGGACACCGCGCAGTAGAGGCCGAGCAGGAAGACCGGTCCGTCGACCAGCACCACATCACGACCGCCGAGCATGCGGTCGTACCGTGCCCGCATTTCTGGGGCGTCGGGGTGGCTGGTGATGTCACCGCGGGGATGCGAGACGTTGGCCATGAGTCGTCTCCTTCGACTAGCAGGCCTGACCGCCTGTGGGCGGTATGCGGCAAACGTCGCTTGACGTCATTCTGCTCTTATTTTTCCTTTATGTGTAGAGGTCGGGGCGGGGTGGCCGCCCCGACCCGACCCGTCCTCCTCCGTGCCGCGAGCCCGGCCCGCACCGCCGCCGCCCAGTCGTCGGGCCTGGCGCACGAAGGCGTCGTGCAGGGCTCGGGCGGTCGGCGGAGCCGCCTCCGACCTGCGCCTTCGCAGCACGAGTAGCACCCGCCCCCGGTCGTCGACCAGGGGCCGGCACGCGATCGCGCCCTGCCGCTCCAGTGGGTCCCCGACGACACTGAACTCCGGCAGCACCGTCACGCCGAGCCCCTCGGCGACCATCGGCTCGCCCGTCTCCGCCCCGTCGGTGGAGTACGCGAACGCCGGCGAGCGGCCCTCCGGGAGCCGGTGCGCACAGCGGTGCATCACACAGCCCGAGCGCATCGCGATCAAGGGCTCGGCGAGCAACTCCTCCCTCGAGATCTCCGCCCGTGCCGCCGGCGGGCTGTCCGCCCGCGGACACGCCACGGACCGACCGCGCAGCGGCTCGGTGGTGCGGCACCGCTCCGGTCGGCAGCCGCGACGAGGTCGCCGAGCGGATCGAGGAGCATCACGCCCTGGGCGTGGGGGAGTTCGTCCTCTTCGGCCGTCCGCACTGGAGGAGGCCCTACTGGTTCGGTGAGGGCGTCCTGTCCCGCCTTGTCGCACAGGGGCTGTGGCGGCATCCCTTCCGGGAAGGTGCGGAACCCGCAGCCGTCAATCAAGTGCCGCTTTTTTATTAGGAGTTGATGTGTGGTGGGGGTGAAGTGCCCGGCCGGCCCGCGGCTTGACTGGTACAGACCAATGCGGTTAAGTGTGCCCGACACCCCCCACCACGGCCGCCCCCCACACCGTGACCGGCTCAACCGGCGCGCGTGCGGCGACAGTTCGCTCAAGCATGTCCCCGCCCGGGAGCGGCCGTGTTTCGCAGAGGAGTTGATCCCTTGTCGAGACGCCGCATGTCCGCCGTGCTGGCCGCAGTCGTCATCGCCGGCAGCGCACCGGTGCTGCTCCCGGCCGCGACCGCTTCCGCCGCTCCGGTGTCGGCCGCCGCCGCGTGCTCCAGCTATCCGAACTGGGTGGCCGGGCAGTGGTACAACGCCGGTGACATCGTCCGCTACACCGACGGCCGCACCTACATAGCCGAGCACGCCAACCCGGGTTACGACCCGATCATCAGTACCTGGTACTGGGAGCCGTACTCCTGTGACAACGGCCCCGGAACGCCGGTCGGGAACTTCGTCGTGTCCGAGGCGCAGTTCAACCAGATGTTCCCGAACCGGAACTCCTTCTACACCTACAGCGGGCTGAAGGCGGCCCTGAGCGCCTACCCCGGCTTCGCCAACACGGGCAGCGACACGGTGAAGAAGCAGGAGGCCGCCGCCTTCCTGGCCAACGTCAGCCACGAGACCGGTGGTCTGGTGCACGTGGTCGAGCAGAACACGGCCAACTACTCGCACTACTGCGACTGGGGACAGCCGTACGGCTGCCCGGCCGGTCAGTCCGGCTACTACGGGCGCGGGCCGATCCAGCTGAGCTGGAACTTCAACTACAAGGCCGCGGGCGACGCGCTCGGCATCGATCTGCTGAACAACCCCTGGCTGGTGCAGAACGACGCGTCCGTCGCCTGGAAGACGGCCCTGTGGTACTGGAACACCCAGTCCGGTCCCGGCAGCATGACGGGGCACAACGCCATGGTCAACCAGGCCGGCTTCGGCCAGACGATCCGCAGCATCAACGGCTCCCTGGAGTGCGACGGCCGCAACCCGGCCCAGGTGCAGAGCAGGGTGACCACCTATCAGCAGT
Source organism: Streptomyces sp. NPDC004051 (assembly GCF_053604275.1). Taxonomy (NCBI): domain Bacteria; kingdom Bacillati; phylum Actinomycetota; class Actinomycetes; order Kitasatosporales; family Streptomycetaceae; genus Streptomyces; species Streptomyces sp. NPDC004051. The sequence continues at coordinate 11,825 of NZ_JBSGHG010000036.1, forward strand.
TCACCCAGATCCTCGGGACGTCACCCGGCGGCAACCTGTACTGCTGACGCAGGACCGCGGGGCGTGGTGTCATGCTCCTGACCATCCGTGACCGGCCGCGTGCCCTCGTGCACGCGGCCGTCCTTCGGACGAAGGGGCATCCACCATGCGCACCCCCCACACCCTGCTCGCCACGGCCGCCACGACCACCGCGCTGGTCGCGGCGGTCGTGGCGCCGACGCCCGCGGCGGGGGCCGACGCGGTTCCGCCGCCCGGCACCACCCACTACGTGCAGAGCGCCACCACCGGACTCAACGCGGCCGACAGCGCCGGAGCGGTCGAGCAGCACCGGCCGCGCGGCGACGAGGACCGCCAGCAGTGGACACTGCGGGTGAACGGCTCCTCGTATCTCCTGGAGAACACCGACGCCCCCGGCAGCTGCCTCGGCCGTGCCGGCGACCTGGCCGGGACCGTTGCCTGTACGAGCGCGGACGCCGCCTGGGAGATCACCCCCGTCGGCGCCGACCGCTACACCCTCGGCGTCCCCGGCACCGACCGCCGCCTCACCGTCGCCCCCGGACCCGCGGGGGCCGACCACCCCGCCCGACTCGCCGTCGCCGGCGGCTCCGGGGACCTCGCCCACTGGTATCTCACCCCGGTCGCTCCCACCACCCGGCCCATGCCGCCCCAGGACACCCGCACCCTGGACCAGGTCACCTTCCTCACCTCGCACAACGCGTACGCCAACGGGGTCGACGGCGGCTTCGCCCCGCCGTTCATCAACCTCTTCCCCAACCAGACGCGCGGCATCGAACGCCAACTCGCCGATGGTGTACGTGGATTCATGCTGGACATCCACCAGACCCCGGACGGCGCGATCCTCTGCCACAACAGCTGCACCCTGGTCAGCAGGCCCGTCGCCCTGTGGGTGGACCTCCAGCGCATGGTGGACTTCCTCAAGGCCCACCCCGACCAGGTCGTCACCGTGTTCCTCGAGGACTACGTCGACCCGGGCGTACTGCGCGCCGAACTCGCCCGGGTCACCGGCCTGTCGGACGTCCTCCACCGGCCGGACCGCAGCGGGGTGCGCGAGCACGGCTGGCCGACGATGGCGGAGCTGACCGCCACCGGGAAGCGACTGCTGATCTTCAGCGACCACAGCCGCTCCGCCGACCAGTCCGCGGGGCTGACCCGGGACAGCTTCGGAGTCATGTACCAGCGGGAGTGGACCGTCGAGAACCACTGGTCCATGGGCCCCGGAGTCGGCACCTCCGACTGGTCCTGCTACAGCCGCTGGCACGGCGCCGGCGCCGACATCCCGCTCACCCGCACCGAGCCGGGCTTCCGGCCCCTCTTCGTCATGAACCACTTCCGGGACACCGCGATCGCGGACACGGCCGGCACGGACAACGCCAAACTCGCCGACCGCGCCCGCCGGTTCTGCCAGCCGGCCGCCCGCAAGAAGCCCAACTTCCTGGCCGTGGACCGCTACGACCTCGGCAACCCGGCAGCGGCCGTCGCCGCCCTCAACACGTACACCTATCCGTAGCCCCGTGCGGGACGGGAAGGGCCGGCGCGGGGCCGGCGCCGCGAGGCGCCCTACACGAGCCAGATCCCGTCCCGCATGAGATGCCGCTCCGGCATCTCACGCACCCCGTGCCAGGCCTGCACCGCCCGGGGGCGTACCCGGAAGAACGCGTGGACGGCACGGTCCGCGCGCGGATCCCAGCCGGTCTTCTCCCGGAACGCCTCCGCCGCCGCCGGCGGCACCTCCCGCGCGCCGTACGTCTCCACCTCGCCGTCGATCAGGACGACGTCCCGCGTGTCGCCGAGCGCCAGCCGGGTCCGGCCGCCCTCCCGCAGATTGCGGCCGGTGGGGTTGGCCGGCCGGGTCGCCAGCCAGACGGCCTCGCCGTCCCACACGAACGACAACGGCACCAGGCAGGGCAGCCCCTCGGCGTCCGCCGAGGCCACCCAGATGTCCATCTCCCGCTCCAGCCGGTCCAGGAGATCCCTTCTGCGCCGCTCCCGACTCCGCTGCGGTAACTCGGTGATCTTCATGCGCGGACGGTAGCCCGGCGACCCGCCCGGGCGCCTCGGTCCGCCGTCGTAGGTCTTCGGGACCAGGTCCGGGGCGCCGCCGGAGCGGAACTGGCGCGTACTGAAGTTTTACGTATAACCTCTGCCGATCGGTCCCACCCCCGCCGGGTGACCCGCACTTCACCACCGAACTGCTGAGGAACGCACCGCCCATGACCACGCCCCGCCTCGACACCGACACCCTCCGCCGGCTGCCCAAGGCCGTCCTGCACGACCACCTCGACGGCGCCCTGCGCCCCGCCACCCTGGTGGAGCTGGCGGAGACGGTCGGCCACACCCTGCCCACCACCGACGCCGACGAGCTCGCCGCCTGGTACGTCGAGGCCGCCGGCTCCGGTGACCTGGTGCGGTACATAGCCACCTTCGAGCACACCCTCGCCGTCATGCAGAGCCGCGAGGGCCTGCTGCGCGCCGCCGAGGAGTACGTGCTCGACCTCGCCGCCGACGGCGTCGTCTACGGCGAGGTCCGCTACGCCCCCGAGCTGATGACCAAGGGCGGACTGGCCCTGCCCGAGGTGGTCGAGGCCGTGCAGGAGGGACTCGCCGCCGGTATGGCCAAGGCCGCCGCCGGGGGGACGCCGGTGCGGGTCGGGACGCTGCTGTGCGGCATGCGGATGTTCGACCGGACGCGGGAGATCGCCGACCTGGTGGTGGCGTTCCGGGACGCGGGTGTCGTCGGCTTCGACATCGCCGGCGCCGAGGACGGCTTCCCCGCCGCCGACCACCTGGACGCCTTCGAGCACCTGCGCCGCGAGAGCGTGCCGTTCACCATCCACGCCGGCGAGGCCCACGGCCTGCCCAGCATCCACCAGGCCCTCCAGGTGTGCGGCGCGCAGCGGCTCGGCCACGGTGTGCGGATCACCGAGGACATCCCCGACCTCGAGGCCGGCAAGCTCGGCCGGCTCGCGGGCTGGGTCCGCGACCGCCGGATCGCGCTGGAGATGTGCCCCACCTCCAACATCCAGACCGGCGCCGCCGACTCGATCGCCACGCACCCCGTCACCGCGCTGAAGGACCTCGGTTTCCGGGTCACCCTCAACACCGACAACCGGCTGGTCTCCGGCACCACCATGACCCGCGAGATGTCCCTGCTGGTGGAGCAGGCGGGGTGGACCGCCCGGGACCTGCGGACCGTCACGGTCAACGCCGTCAAGAGCGCGTTCCTCCCGTTCGACGAGCGCAACGCCCTCCTGCGGGACGTGGTGCTGCCCGGCTACGCGTCCGTGCTCTGAAGGAGCCCGCGCACATAGGCCGCCTGTCCGGCGTGCTGGAGGTCGTCGGACAGGACGCTGACCAGCCGCACCCCGAGGCTCACCGGCGGGTCCCAGCGCTCGTCCACGACGCGCTCCAGGTCCTGGGCCCGCAGCGCGCGCAGGGCCTCCAGGCTCTGCGCGTGCACCGCGTCGTAGTAGCCGGTCAGCAGGTCGGCCGAGTCCACCCGCACCTCGGCGACCCGCGCCGGGGTGTGGCCGTACCCGGTGTCGCCGCGGGGCAGACCGAGCGCGAACCGTTTCTCGAAGTCCTGGGCGAGCCACACCTGGTCGAGTCCGAAGGCGTCCGCGACGTGGTCGTCCTGGATCCGGGTGAGGTGCCAGACCAGCCAGGCGATGGAGTTGGCGCCGGACGCGGGCCGGGCGTTGAGGGTCTCGGGGCCGATCCCGGCCACCGCGGCGTGGACTTCTTCGCGGACCCTGCCGAAGCCGTCGATGAGGATGTCCTTGGCGTGCATGGGTCCACCCTCGCGCATCCCGCCTCCGCCCGCGCCCCGTTCTCCCGCGGGGGACCGGCCCCGCTCACGCGTCCGCGTGGTCCAGCAGGGCCATCAGCGCCCGCGCGGCGGGGCTGGTGGCCTCCGTCGGCGGGAGCAGCGCCACGGTCTCGTACACCGGCTCACCGGTGTCCTCGAACGGCAGCGCGGTCAGTGCCGCACGCTTGTGCCGGAAGTGCTGGGGGACGACGGCGATGCCGAGGTTCTGGTCGACCAGGTCCAGGAGGCTGTGCACGTCGTTCACCTCCAGCGCGACCGTGCGCCGCACCCCCGCGGCGGCGAAGGCGGCGTCGGTGGCCCGGCGCGGCCCCCAGTCGGGATGGAAGTCCACGAACACCTCGCCGCCCAGGTCGTGCGGGGTCGGCGGCGTCCCGGCCCGCGCGAGCCGGTGCTCGGGATGGCACAGCACGGTCATCGGCTCACCGGCCAGTGCCACCGGCCGCAGCTGCTCCGGGTCCGTCCGGGTCCGGTAGGCGAAGGCCAGGTCGAGGCGTCCCGCCGCGACCTCCTCGGCCAGGGCCGCCGAGCCCCCCTGCCGCAGCCGGATCTCCACGTCCGGATGACGCCGCCGGAACGCGGCCAGCAGCTCCGCCACGTGCACCCCGGCGATGCACTGCTCGGTGCCCACCGCGAGCGTGCCGCGCAGCACCCCCTGCACCGCGGCCACCGCCTCGCGCGCGGTCCGCACCTGGGCCAGGACGCGCTCGGCCTCCACCAGCAGGGCCCGCCCGGCCTCCGTCAGCGTCACCCTCCGGGTCGTCCGTACGAACAGCGGCGTCTGCAGCTCGCGCTCCAGCGCGCGGATCGACGCCGACAGGCCCGACTGGGAGACCAGCAGCCGCTCCGCCGCCCGGGTGAAGTGCTGGTCCGCGGCGACGGCGACGAAATGCTGGAGGTGACGCAGTTCCATGATTGAGAAGCGTATCCGCTGAATTCCATCGGATTCTCCTGTTGGACCGCTGCCCGTGGTGCGGGACAGAGTGGAGCCCCGGTTCGACGGAACCGGACACCCCTGTGCCGATCCCCTGGAGTCGTGTTGTACACCCCGCACCCCGACCGTTACGCGGACCTGCCCTACCGGCGCACCGGACGCAGTGGCCTGAAGCTTCCCGCGCTCTCGCTCGGCCTGTGGCACAACTTCGGTCCCGACCGCCCCGTGGAGACCCAGCGCGCCATCCTGCGCCGCGCCTTCGACCTGGGCGTCACCCACTTCGACCTCGCCAACAACTACGGCCCGCCGCCCGGTGCCGCCGAGAGCGCCCTCGGCGAGGCGCTGCGCGCGGACTTCGCGCCGTACCGCGACGAACTGGTGATCTCCACCAAGGCCGGCCACCTGATGTGGCCCGGCCCGTACGGCGAATGGGGCTCACGCAAGTACCTGCTGTCCTCCCTCGACCAGAGCCTGAGCCGCATGGGCCTGGACCACGTCGACGTCTTCTACTCGCACCGCTTCGACCCCGACACTCCGCTGGAGGAGACGATGGGGGCCCTGCACTCCGCGGTCCAGCAGGGCAAGGCGCTCTACGTCGGCGTGTCCAACTACTCCGCGGAGCAGACCCGGGAGGCCGCCCGCATCCTCGGCGAGCTGGGCACCCCGCTGCTGATCCACCAGCCGCGCTACTCGATGCTCGACCGGCGGCCGGAGGACGAGGGCCTGCTGGACGCCCTGGACGAGCTCCGGGTCGGCTCCATCGCCTACTCCCCGCTGGAGCAGGGCCTGCTGACCGCCCGCTACCTCGACGGCATCCCCGAGGACTCGCGGGCCGCGAGCGACAGCCCGTTCCTGGGCGCCGACGCCGTCACCGGCGAACTGGTGGAGCGGCTGCGCACGCTGAACGGCATCGCCGAGTCCCGCGGCCAGACCCTCGCGCAGATGGCGCTGGCCTGGGTGCTGCGCGGCGGGCGCGTGACCTCGGCCCTGGTCGGGGCGAGCAGCCCGCGGCAACTCGAGGACAGCGTCGCGGCCACCCGCAACCTCGACTTCGACGCGGACGAACTGGCCCGCATCGACGCGGTGGTCAAGCGGTAGCCCCTTGCTCGAGCGGGTCGCCCGCCCGGCCGCGTCGTGGTCGCCCGCCCGACACGACCGGGCGGGCGACCCGCCTCTGCCGCCGTGCGCGCCGCATTCCGGCCAACGGAAGGGGTGAATATGTCAGGAGAGTGGCCGGAAAGGCATGGTGACAGTGATTCAGCGGTGAACATACTCGACAACGAGAGCGCTTCACCCCGCGCGACGGCGCCCTCACGGACAGCACGCGACCCGCCGGAGAGCGAGCGCGGTCGGCCGCCGGGCAACGCAACGGGGGGAGAGGACCGTGCACGACGAGTTCCTGTGCCACGTCACGGCGTACGGGGTCTGCGACGGCCGGCGCATCGGCGTACCCCTCGGGACCTATCGCGCACCCACCCTCGCCCTGGCCCTCTGGTGGCTGCGCGATCGCGCCTCGTGGATCGCCGAGCGCCTCGACCCGCAGCCCGAGGCCGAACACTTACCCCCGGGCGCCCTCGTCCCCGTCGCGGACGGTGTGCCCGACGTGCCCGCGGTACTGCGCGCCTGGTGCGGTGACGCCGCCCGGCAGGAGGAGATGGCGGAGGCGCTGGCAGCCGGACAGATGGTGCGCCTCGCCACCGGCGACGACACCACCGAGTACGAACTGCTGGCCGAATCCGTGGACGCCCTGCGGATGCAGCGCACCGCCCCGGTGCTGGGCGTCCAGGTCGCCTGACCGCGGACGCGGAGCACCGCCGGCGGCCCGGCGCGTCCCGTCAGCGGCCCGGCCCGTCCGGGCCGCGCCGCCTCCCCCGCGCCGGCAACGCGCCCACGAAACCGGTGACCAGGCCCCACAGGAGGGCCAGACCCAGTGCGCCCGCCGGACGAGGTTCGAGCAGCACCTGACCGGAGAGTCCGGCGCCGAGGTCGCCGATGCCCAGCACGGAGAGGCCGATCCGGGCGGAGATCCGGCCGACCAGGCAGATCATCAGAACCGTCAACGCGAGAGCCACCGCCAGGCGCACGGCGTGCTGCCAGGCCCGGACCCGGGCCGGTGACCGGGCCGCCATCACGAACGCGACGGCCAGCAGCAGCACCGCGTCGGCCACCAGCAGCCACCACACCCTGCCGTCGTGCTCGGCGAGCGTGCTCAGGTTCAGTGTCGAGACGTCCTCGGTGCGCAGCACCTCGTCGAGCACATGCGGCATGGGCAGCCCGAAGGGTCCCTCCACCCTGCCGTCCCAGGTGGCGCCGAGCCCGATGGTGAGCGCGAGCCAGGTCACGTTGGGCAGGCCCAGCAGAATCACGGCGAACGTGTCCGCCGGGTGCCCCCGCGTCGCGGCGACGACCAGCGCGATCACGGCGCCGATGACGACGGAGGCCAACAGCAGCCGCAGCATCGCGCGCGCCGGGGGCCGCACCGCCGTCTGGAACCGGAGCAGCCGGCCCGGCAGCGGGGCGCCCCGCGACACCAGCAGGGCCAGCACCAGCACACCCGCCAGCCAGAGCAGGCCGATGAGGAGGGTCGACGGCACATCGGCGGCGAAACCGACCTCGGGGGAGATCCCGAACAGGTCCCCGAGATCATCCAGGGGCCCGTCCCCGAGCGGGACCTCGAAGGTGTGCCGGGCGGCGACCGCCGGCCCGAGCAGGGCGAGCAGCCACAGGGCGGCGATCCGCGCGCCCCACCCGGTCAGCTCGGCTGCTCCCGCGACGGCCCGGTGGCGCAGCGGACGCAGAAAGCCCCGGCCGACGAGCAGGGCCCCGGTGAGCGTGACGGACAGCGGCATGACCGTCAGACCGCCCTCCACCTCGGCCAGCCCGCCCGCGTTCCCGGACAGCCGCACCGAGCCGCCCACGGCGGTGACCACCGTCGCCGCGACCGCCTTGGGGAAGGAACCGTCGGGGAGGTCCGCGGCACCGGCCGCCCACAGTCCGAGCGCGGCCACGACGCCCATGGCGAGCAGTCCGCCCACCACCGTGACCAGTGCCTGCGTCCAGCCGTGGCGAGCGGTCACCCGGTCGGAGGCGGTACGTGAGCTCACCCCTGCACGCTAAGCGGGCTTTCGCACCGGGCGCCTGTCGAAAGGTCCGTCCGCGTCGGCTCGCGACCGGTGCGCCACCGGAACACACGATCAGATGAACGAGGCCCCGGCCGCCGCTGCCGGCGGCGCCCAGCAGATCGCCCGGTCAGCCGTGGGGTGCCGGTGTCCCGTGCCCGGCACTCCGGGCGCGGATCACCAGGGCGTGGTCGCCCAGCCCCAGGAGGCGCTCGGCCGGGAGTTCGCCGCGCGTGGTGAGGACCGCCTCGATGCGGGCGGTGAGCGGGTCGAAGGCCGCGTCGAGCACGGTGCCGCGCTCCTCGCCGTCCTCGGTGAGGACCCTGCTGCCGAGCAGATCGTGATGCGGTGGGGGCTCGGCCGAGGCGGAGGACGGCGGGAGGCCGATCAGCATGCCCGGACCGGCCGCGTCCACGTCCTCCCAGGCCAGCACGGTCTCCCTGTGCAGGCGCCCGCTGCGTACCCGCACATGGGTGACCGTGCCGGATGCCGCGTCGACGGTCAGCGCCCGCACGGTGCCGAGCCGGCTTCCGTCCCCCCGGGCCAGCACCGGCAGCCCCCGCATCCGGGAGAACAGCATCACGGCAGTGCGCCCGTCCGCCGGGCACGGGACGCGCCGACCCGCGCCACGAAGTCCGGCAGATCGTCGGTGACGTAGGCGGTGGCGTGCGCGGGGATGACCAGCGACCGACCGGAGACGGAGACCGCCTCGCCCCGCGGCACGTACACCCGGTGCCGGCGGTGTCTCGAGCCCGGTACCAACTCCCGGCGCGCGGCGAGCCGGAAGGCGACGATCCGGCCGCTGGTGCCGCCCTCGACCAGGACGTCGAGCACCGTGCCGACCGCGTCGCCCTCGTCGGTGAGGACCTGCGCGCTGAGCAGCCGCCCGTGCAGGGCGTCGCGGCGGGCCACCGACAGGGGCACGTGGCACAGCGCCCTCTCGTCGCGGACCATGACCGCGTGCCGGCCGAGGGAGTGCACCGCGGGCCAGGGCAGATCCCGGGGCAGGGGGCCCGACAGCAGGGTCCGGCCGGTGAGCGTGAAGCCGATGACGCGCCCGGCCGTGGCGTCGAGGACCGTGTCCTTGACATGGGCCACCGCATCGCCGCCCAGCGTCACCACGGGCAGCGTCCGCAGGCATCGCACCGCCAGCAGTTCGTTCATGGCTCACCCTTCCCACCGGAGGCGGCCCCCGTCCCGCACCCGCGCATCCGGGTGCCCGCCGTGTGGCACGACGAACACCGATCAGGGGACTGCGCCGTCCGACTCGGGGTAGGTGCACCGGTGCAGAGCGTCCGGCCAGTCCGGCTTCCCAGAGAGAAACGCATGATCGATCACCTGGACGGGGCAGTGATACCGATTGGTTTCGACGTGCCCGTGGAACCGCTGCGGCGGACGGCACACTTCACCGGCGAGCCGGGATGCATCGCCGAAGCGCGCGACTTCGCCGCGCGCTTCCTGGAACAGCTGAGGACCGAGTGGTGCGCCACGATCGGCCGACGGACCGACGGCGCGGCACTCCTGGTGGTGAGCGAACTGGTCACCAACGCCGACCGGCACAGCGGCGGACCGTACATCCTGGAGCTGGAGGGCACGGACGAGGCGATCACGGTCGCCGTGTACGACAGCAGCGGCACCCTGCCCCGGGTCTTCCCCCGCGATCCCCGGCGCGTCGGCTGCCACGGACTGGAGATCGTCCGGGCCCTGGCGCGGGACCTCTTCGTGGAGCGGGTACCGGTCGGCAAGCGCGTCGGCGCGGTGCTGAGCCTCGACGCCGGCTGAACCGGCGGCCCGCGTCGGCTGCGAAAGCCCGGTCGAGAACGCCTGCCGGCCCCCTCGCAGGGGGCCGGCAGGCGCGTACGGTGTGCGTCCTTTGGGGGTGTCAGGCGCAGCCCAGCTCGCCCAGCATGCCCTCGCGCAGACGGCCGATGATCCGCTTGATCAGCCGGGAGACGTGCATCTGCGAGCACCCGAGCTGCTCGCCGATCTCCGCCTGGGTGGCCTCCTCCACGAACCGCAGGCGGATGATCTCGCGGTCGCGGTCGCTCAGCTCGGCCATGAGCGGCGCGAGCGCGTGGAAGTCCTCCACGAGCCGCAGCCCCTCCTCCTCCATACCGATGAAGTCGGCGAGGACGGCCTCGCCGTTCTCCGGTCCGTCACCGGTGAGGGCGGCGTCCAGCGACGAGGAGTTGTAGCCGTTCGCGGCGAGCTGTCCCTCGAGGACCTGCTCCTCGGTGATGTTCATCAACGTGGCGAGCTCGGCGACCGTGGGATCGCGGTCCAGTCGGCTGGAGAGCTCCTCACGGGCCTTGGCCAGTTCCACCCGCAGCTCCTGGAGCCGCCGCGGCACATGCACCGCCCACGTGGTGTCACGGAAGAAGCGCTTGATCTCGCCGACGATGTACGGCAGCGCGAAGGAGGTGAACTCGACCTCACGCGACAGTTCGAACCGGTCGATCGCCTTGATCAGACCGATCATGCCGGTCTGGACGATGTCCTCCATGTCGTCGCCACGGCCGCGGAACCGTCCGGCCGCGAACCGCACCAGCGACATGTTCATCTCGATCAGAGTGTTGCGCGCGTACTGGTACTCGTGTGTGCCCTCCTCCAGCTCCGCCAGACGACGGAAGAACTGGCGGGACAGTTCCTTGGCATCGCGCGGAGCGACGGTTCGGGGATCCACCACCCCCGGCAGGCTCCCGTCACCCGTCCCGGCCTCGGCGTTCTTCTCGACGACCTGTGCCTGCGGCCGGATCACGGCGGTCTCCATACCTTTACCTCTCCCCACGAACGTGCACGGGCGGATGTGCGTCGGTCCTTCGGAGGTGCTGGTACCCAGCCCTTCACCGAACACTCCCCCCGACTTTTCGAGGGCCTCCGCAGAGGCTCGGCGTTCCGCCCCTTCACTCAGGGCGGAACGCCGCTCCCTTCCCCTCGGGGCGGGGATTCCTAGGCTGAAGGAGTGAGCAATCAAGCGCCCCTCGACGCCCGTGTCATCCCCCTGCGGCCCGCGACCGCGGGCCCGAAGCCCGCACGCCGGGCCGCGGCCCCGCCGGGCCCGGCGCCCACCGCCCCCGCTCCGGCCCCCAGGGAGCCGCTCTGGCGCGACCTGGTCGGTGACGTGCTGCGGCGTGAGCGGCTCGCCCAGGAACGGACGCTGAAGGACGTCGCCGACACGGCCCGGATCTCCATGCCGTACCTGTCGGAGGTGGAGCGGGGCCGCAAGGAGGCCTCGTCGGAGGTCCTCGCCGCCGCCGCCCAGGCCCTCGGTCTGGGCCTGGGCGACCTGCTGTCACGGGTGCAGGGAGAACTCGTCCGCGTCACCGCCCTGCGGGCTCCCGTCGGCCGGGGGACGAACCGGAGCACCCCCCGCGCCTCGTACGACGGGCTGTGCCTGGCCGCCTGAGGCGAGACCGTGCCGGGCCCGGCGCCTCACCCGCCCACGAGGCGCCGGCTCAGCACCTCGTCGGCCAGGCCGTAGGAGACGGCCTCCCGCGCGGTGAACACCTTGTCGCGGTCCATGTCCGCGCGCAGCGTCGCCACGTCGTGGTGCGTGTGCCGGGACAGCACCTCCTCCACCTGTGCACGGATCCGCAGCATCTCCTTGGCCTGCAGCGACAGATCGGAGACCGTGCCCCGCCGCCCGCCCGTGGCCGGCTGGCCCAGCAGCACCCGCGCGTGCTCCAGCACGAACCGGCGCCCCGGGTCCCCGCCGGCCAGCAGTACCGCAGCCGTGGACGCCGCCTGACCGACGCAGTACGTCGAGATCGGCGCCTGGACGAACGCCATGGTGTCGTAGATCGCCATGAGCGAGGTGAACGAGCCGCCCGGGGAGTTGATGTAGACCGCGATCTCGCTCTCCGGCGCCGACGACTCCAGATGGAGGAGCTGCGCGATGACCACGTTGGCCACCCCGTCGTCGATCTCGGTGCCCAGGAAGATGATCCGCTCGGACAGCAGCCTGCTGAACACGTCGTAGGACCGCTCGCCCTGCGGGGTGCGCTCGACGACGTTCGGAATCGTGTACGTACCCATCGTCACAGCCCCATCCGGCGTCGCGTCGCGGCCGGCCGGACATCGTCCAGCGACTCCACCACCCGGTCCACCATTCCGTATTCCCTGGCCTCCTCGGCCGTGAACCAGCGGTCGCGGTCGCCGTCCCGGGAGATCGTCTCCGCCGACTGGCCGGTGTGCTCGGCGGTGATCCGCTCGATGGCCCGCTTGGTGAACTCCAGGTTCTCCGCCTGGATCTCGATGTCGGCGGTGGTGCCGCCGATCCCGGCGGACGGCTGGTGCATCATGATCCGCGCGTTGGGCAGGGCGTACCGCTTGCCCGGCGCGCCGACGCTCAGCAGGAACTGGCCCATGCTGGCCGCGAACCCCATGGCGAGCGTCGAGACGTCGTTGGGGATCAGCCGCATCGTGTCGTAGATCGCCAGGCCCGCGTGCACGGAGCCGCCGGGGCTGTTGACGTACAGGCTGATGTCGGTGCGCGGGTCCTCGGCGGACAGGATCAGCAGCTGCGCGCACACCCGGTTGGCGGAGACCTCGTCGACCTGGGTCCCGAGCAGCACGATCCGCTGCGCGAGGAGCTGCGCGGCCAGATGGTCGTCGAACCGGGTCGAAGGGGTGTCGCCCTCCTCGGCCCGGGGCAGCAAAGCCGGCGGCCGGCCGGCGGTGAGTGGAGACATCGGCGCTCCCGTGGTGTCGGTGGTGGTGCCGTGTTGCACTTCGGCGCACGGCCGGTGCGACCGTGTGTCCCCACTCTCGACCGGCTGCGGCGGCCCGCGGGGATTTCTCTGCCCGCGGCAGATTCGCCAGGGGCAGAGCGCCGCCGACCGATGAGTTCCGAGGCGTGGGCCGGTCCACACCGACAGACCGCGTTCCACGCCCCTTCCACACCCCGGGAGACATCCATGACCACCGACGGATTCACCACGTGCCTCTGGTTCGACGGCCGGGCCGAAGAGGCAGCGGACTTCTACGTCTCCGTGTTCAAGGACTCGAGCGTCGGCCGGATCCTCCGGTACACCGAGTCCGGGTACGGCACGACGGGCTCCGTCCTCACCGTGGAGTTCACGGCCAACGGACAGAAGTTCGTCGCGCTGAACGGCGGACCCGAGTTCACGTTCAGCGAGGCGATCTCCTTCCAGATCGACTGCGCCGACCAGGCGGAGGTCGACCACTACTGGGACAAGCTCGTCGAGGGCGGCGGGGAGCACGGCCCCTGCGGCTGGCTCAAGGACCGGTTCGGCGTGTCCTGGCAGGTCACCCCGGTGCGGCTGACCGAGCTGATCAGCGACCCGGACCCGGAGAAGGCGGACCGGGCCATGAAGGCCATGCTGTCGATGGGCAAGCTCGACATCGCCGCTCTGGAGAAGGCGTACGCGGGCGAGTGACACCGGCGGGGAGCGTGCCCGTCGTCGCGGACGGTTCTGACGCGTTCCGTCAGCGGGAGCGGACGTGCTCCCCGAGCACCCGGGTGATCTCCCGCGCGATGCGCAGGATGCCGGGGGAGCGGACCGGGCAGGGTTTCGGCGTCGACGTCGTGGGCGCCAGGCAGAAGTGCAGGTAGTCGTCGTCCAGGTGCAGGGCGGTGCGGCCCCGGTCCTGCTGGGTGCAGTACTCGGGATGGGCCCGCTCGTAGGCGTCGCACGGCAGGTACTGCGACCAGGTGTAACGCGCCCCGGCCGGACTCACCGCGCCGCCCGCGTCGGCCACCAGGCCGCCGGAGGCGGCGGCGTGCTCCTCGTAGAGCGTGTTCACCCGGCGGACCCGGTCGGGGGTGATCGGGTCGGGGCCCTGCAGCACCCAGACGAGCCGGGGCGGTCGGGCCGCACCGGCCGTGCGGATCTGCTCGGTGAGCCGGCGCGCGGCGGACGCGTACCGCTCGAAGTACTCCTCCGGCGAGGCGTCGTAGGTGACGCCGTCCATGCAGGGGGTGTAGTCCCAGGCGTTGCCCCAGAACTGCAGCACCACGTAGTCCGGCCGCAGCGAGCGCACCAGCGCCGCCGCCTTGTCCGCCGCCGGGACCAGGGACCGCTGTGCGGAACCCTCCAGGTAGTCGCAGAGGGTGGTACCCGAGTAGGGCGCGCTCGTGTACCGGGCGCGCAGCTGCTTGCGCAGTTCCCGTCCGAGGACCTTCTGGTTCTCCATCGCGAGTGAGTCCCCGAGGTACAGCACGGTGGGCGGCTCGGGCGGCTCGGGCGGCTCGCCGGACGCGGCGCCGGGGGAGACGTCCCCGGCGCCGGCCGCACCGGGCGAAGAGGCGCCGGGCGTGGCCGCGGCCCGTTGGTGCGTGGTGGCCGACGCCACGGGCGCGGGCGGTGGCGGCCCGGCCCCGGGCTCGGACGAGGGGTCCCCGCACGCGCCGAGCAGCACGGCGACCAGCACCACCCCCACGACCCACGGCTTGCGCATACGGCGACCCCCGCCCCGCCCGGCGAAAACGGCTCCCAGGCAAGCACATCAGAGCCCAGCGGGGAAGACACGGTTCGGGAAAGGCCGTCCACCGGGCGCGCGGCCCCTGCCCGGCGCGCGGGCCCGGACAGGTGACCAGCGTGTCGCGAGGGACCGGCCGGCCGTCCGGACGGGGCACGCCACCAGGGCCGTACGACTCGAGGGAACACCCTGCTGGGCCGACGCGACGTTCGACGACGTCGAGACCGCCAAGGCCTTCCACGGGGACGTCCCGGGCCGGACCTTCGGCGCCTCCTCACGACCACGACGGGCGGGACGCCCGGGACGACGGACGTCGCCCGAGGAGCCCGCCCGGACCGGCGCACTGCCCGGCCATGACATGATCGGGCGCATGCGTGAACGAGTTGTGGCCGCGTGCGACGGGGCCTCCAAGGGCAATCCCGGACCCGCCGCCTGGGCCTGGGTGATCGCCGACGCCTCCGAGACCCCGGTCCGCTGGCAGGCGGGCGCACTCGGCAGAGCCACCAACAACGTCGCCGAACTCACCGCGCTGGAGCGGTTGCTGGCGGCGACCGACCCCGCTGTGCCGCTCGAGGTCCGGATGGACTCGCAGTACGCCATGAAGGCGGTCACCACCTGGCTGCCCGGCTGGAAGCGCAACGGCTGGCGCACCGCGGCCGGCAAACCGGTCGCCAACCAGGAACTCGTCGTCGGCATCGACGAACTCCTGCAGGGCCGCTCCGTCGAGTTCCGCTACGTCCCCGCCCACCAGGTCGACGGCGACCGGCTCAACGACTTCGCCGACCGGGCCGCCAGCCAGGCGGCCACCGTCCAGCAGGACGCGGGCAGCGACGCGGGTTCGCCCGAGCCGCCGCCCTCCCCGGACACCCCGTCGGCCGGCGCCGCGAAGCGCCGCTCCTCCGCGGCCAAGGCGTCCTCCCGGTCGCGCGGTGGCTCCTCGGCCCGCACGATCAAGGCGAAGTTCCCCGGCCGCTGCCTCTGCGGCCGCTCCTACGCGGCCGGCGAGCCCATCGCCAAGAACGACAGCGGCTGGGGCCACCCCGAATGCCGCACGGCCGCGAGCGTCTGAACAGGACCGCGCCCGTCCCACCGTCTCCCCGTCCCCCTCGAACCGCGACGGATGACAGACTGACGCCATGGACGAGCGCACATTCGACAGGTCGGGTCAGCACGCCTCCGTGATCGGTCTCGGCACCTGGCAACTCGGGGCGGACTGGGGGGAGGTCGACGACAAGCAGGCCCTCGCGGTCCTGGAGGCGGCCGCCGAGTCCGGGGTCACCTTCTTCGACACCGCCGACGTGTACGGCGACGGGCGCAGCGAACAGACCATCGCGTCGTTCCTCAGCGGCCGGCCCGATCTGCACGTCCTGGTCGCGACCAAGATGGGCCGCCGGGCCGAACAGCTCCCGGAGAACTACGTGCTGGACAACTTCCGCGCGTGGAACGACCGTTCACGGCGCAACCTCGGCGTCGACCGCATCGACCTGGTGCAGTTGCACTGCCCGCCGACGCCCGTCTACTCCTCCGACGAGGTCTTCGACGCCCTCGACACCCTGGTGGCGGAGGAGCGCGTCGCCGCCTACGGGGTCAGCGTGGAGACCTGCGCCCAGGCACTGACCGCGATCGCCCGGCCGAACGTGGCGAGCGTGCAGATCATCCTCAACCCGTTCCGCATGAAGCCCCTGGCCGAGGTGCTCCCGGCGGCCCGCGCGGCGGGCGTCGGCGTCATCGCCCGCGTCCCGCTGGCCTCGGGGCTGCTGTCGGGCAGGTACACCAAGGACACCGTCTTCCCGGAGAACGACCACCGCACCTTCAACCGGCACGGTGAGTCCTTCGACCAGGGCGAGACCTTCTCCGGGGTGGACTACGCGACCGGCGTCGAGGCCGCCGCCGAGTTCGCCGCGCTCGCCCCCGAGGGTTGCACCCCGGCCCAGCTGGCCCTGCGCTGGATCGTCCGGCAGCCCGGCGTCACCACCGTCATCCCCGGCGCCCGCTCGCCCGAGCAGGCCCGCGCCAACGCGCACGCCGCCCGGCTCCCGGAGCTGTCCGAGCGGACGCTCACCGCGATCGACGACCTCTACGCACGGCGGATCAAGGACCAGGTGGAGTCCCGCTGGTAGGAGTCCCCGGCAGGCTCCCCGGTCACGCGCGGTGAAGTGGGGAGAACGGCCGTGGACGGGGAAGAGGCGGGAGGAGAGGGACCGAGGCCGTTCGACCCAGGAGGCATCCGTGCCGGACCCGGAGCAGGGTGAGAGCAGGCGCAGGGGGCGCGACGAGAGCGAGGAGGAGCGGGCGGACCGGATGTGGCAGGAGCTCATCCAGGAGGTCCGCGTCGCGCAGACGGGCGTCCAGATCCTCTTCGGATTCCTGCTGACCGTCGTGTTCACCCCGAGGTACGCGCAACTGTCCGAGACGGACCAGACGATCTACATCGTCACGGTCGTCCTCGGCGCCTGCGCCACCGGGGCGCTCATCGGCCCCGTCTCGCTGCACCGGCTCGTCTCCGGGCGGCGCGTCAAACCGCAGGCGGTGCGGTGGGCGTCCCGGCTGACCCTGCTCGGCCTCGTCCTGCTGCTCGCCACCACCAGCGCCGCACTGCTGCTGATCCTGCGGGTGGCGACCCACGACGACTTCGTCCCGTACCTGGTCGTCGGGGTGGTCACCTGGTACCTGGTGTGCTGGTTCGGGCTCCCCCTGTGGGCCCGGCACCGGCACACGGCACGGTGAAACGGTCGTCCCTCAGCCGCCGGCGAGGACGTCCGCGAGGAAGTCGTCGAGGCGGACCTCCTCGTCCCCCGGTGCGACCGCCCGGTACGTCTCGCGCAGGAAGTCCCCGACGGCCTCGGCCCACACGAACACCACCGCGTGGTGCCGGCCGCCGTCGGCGCGGGCCGTACCGAAGAACTCCATCCGCAGTTCCCGCCCCACGCCCGGGGACTCCGGCCGCAGCCGCACGTCACCGATCCCGGTCGGTCGGGTGAGGCCGTCGAAGAGCATCTCCCGGTCCAGCTGCCAGCGTGCGAGGATCCGGCCCTCGTGGCTGAAGACGACGGTGACGGCGAAGGGGTCCGCGGGGTCGTAACCCAGATGGGCGAGCCCGGGGATGCGGTCCGCGGCGCCCGCCTGGATCTCCACCACCAGGGTCTTGTGCACGAACGAGTTCACGAGAGGGCCTCCGGGAAGTACCGACACAGAGCCATCTGGTACCCCGCAACCGGGCCGTATGCTCATCCCTTCGGGTGTTTCCTCGGCGCCGCGCCCGGTTAGCCCCGGTGGGGTGCCGCTCGGCCGAAGGCGCTCCGCAGCGCCGGCAGCAGGGTCTTCTCCGACCAGTTCAGGTACTCCGGCTGTGTGTCGCCGCCGATCTGCACGGGGGCGATCTCGGTGAAACCGGCCTCCATGTAGGCGCGGACGGCCTCGACGAAGTCCGCCGGGTCGCTGCCGCAGGGGATCGAGCCGGCGACGTCCTCGGGCCGTACGAACCGGGTGGCCGAGGCGAAGGAGTCCGGGTGCGGCAGCTCGGAGTTGACCTTCCAGCCGTTGCCGAACCAGCGGAACTGGGAATGAGCGCGTTCGACGGCCGTGTCGCGGTCGGGGTCGTAGCACACGGGCAACTGCCCCACCCGGGGCTTGCCCGTGCCGCCGTGCCGGTCGAACGATTCGAGCAGCCCGGCTTCCGGCTCCGTGGCGATCACCAGATCCGCGAGTCGGCCCGCGAGGGCGCAGGACCGCTCCCCGGAGACCGCGACACCGATCGGCGGCGGCTGGTCCGGCAGGTCCCACAGCCGGGCCGACTCGACGTCGAAGTGGGTGCCGCGGTGGTTCACATGCCCGCCCTCGAACAGCGCACGGATGACCTCCACCGCTTCCTCGAGCATCTCGTGCCGCACGTCCACCGACGGCCGGCCGCCGCCCACCACGTGCTCGTTGAGGTTCTCTCCCGAGCCGAGGCCCAGCCGGAACCGGCCCTCGGACAGCAGCTGCATCGTCGCGGCCTTCTGCGCCACCACCGCCGGGTGGTACCGGAACGTGGGACACGTCACATACGTCATCAGCGGGATCCGCGAGGTGGCCTGGGCCGCCGCGCCCAGCACGCTCCACGCGTACGGCGCGTGGCCCTGCGGCCGCAGCCGGGGGAAAAAGTGGTCCTAGGCCTCCGAGGTCACGGAGAAGTCGAAGCCCGCCTCCTCGGCCCGCACCACATGGCCGACCAGCTCACGGGGCCCGCTCTGCTCGGTCATCATCGTGTATCCGATGTGTGTCATGACCGCCGGGTCCCCGGCCGGAGGCAACGATAACGGCGGGCCGGTGACCGGTGACCGGTGACCGGTGCACGGTGACCGGGGCGGAGGCGGGCTCAGGAGCGCGCCAGGGCGGCGAGGCGCAGGTCGCGGGTGCGGCTCTGATGCTCGACGACGTGCTGCCGGGCGGCCGCCGCGTCGCCGCGGCGGATCGCGTCCAGGATCAGGGTGTGCTCCTCGAGGATCAGGGTGAGGTTGTCCGGCCGGGTGGTGGTGCCGGAGTCGTAGACCTTCAGCTGGGCGTCCAGACGGTCCATCAGCTCGATGATCGTCGCATTGTGTCCCGCCTCACGCAGCACCCGGTGCCACTGCTGGTTGAGCTCCTGCAGCTCCGCGGGGTCCGTCGACGCCGCGGCGGACTCGTGGACGTGGACGAGTCGGGCCAGGTCGAGCTCGGTCCGGCGGGTCGCGGCCGCCTGCGCGGCCGACGACTCCAGGGCGATGCGCGCCTCGCAGATCTCCAGGATCTCCTGGGGGGTGCGGGTGCGCACCACGTAGCCGCGAGTGGCCCGGGTCACCAGGCCCTCCTGCTCGAGCCGGATCAGCGCCTCCCGGACAGGAGTGCGCGAGACGTTGAACTGCGTGCTGAGACCGGTCGGGATCAGGACGGTTCCGGGAGGCGCCTGGCCGTCGAGGATGCTCTGCCGGATCCGGGCGTAGTGGCTGCCCGCGCCCGTGTCGGCGCCCCGGTCTCCCCGTGCGGTGCTCAAACTGGTCGCTCCCCTTCCGTGCGAGGGCCGGCCCGTCGTCGGCGCACGCGAAGCGGTGCTCTCGGCGGACAAACGTTCTCGCGATTCGAGACGGCCATAGTCTGCCACTGTCTCCATGTGTATACAGTTGCTTGCAGTTGAATCCGGACATGAGGCCGTCGAGTCCTCGGGTCCGGGTCCGCCTTCGAGTGCATGGCCCATGCACGTCTGACGGGATTTCGGGAGCTTCTGATGCATCGTGGCGCGCAGCCGGGGCGATACGCCGCCCACCCGGCGCACCCGGTAGCCGAGCCGGCCTCCCGTTTCTGCACCAGCCTGACGAGCCGTCGGCACATCGACCTCATGCGCGCCGTCAGCACGGGCTGTTGTTGATCTCACACACACTCCGCCTGCCGCGTTCCCGCCGCTGAAGCAGCGGCGGGCGCGGCCGTGTCAGGCCCGACCGCAGGCGCGCCCCGCCTCCAGCCCCGGCTCGCCCCGCCCAGCCCGCTGTTCGGTACGGCTCCGGGAGCAGGCTTCGGGCGCCGTACCGAGGCCTCACCGCCACACGGCCCCGAAAGTCCCTCCCGGCTGCCGCTCCCCACCGGCCGAGCGGTCGGACGGGCGGCCGAACCACTCCTGAAGGGGATCTCCCATGCCCGAGCAGACGCTGCTCGCCAAGGACCGACCACCGCATCCCGGTCCTGCCGGTCCTGCCGGTCCCGCCGGACGCCCCGGCGCACCGAGGAAGGAGGCGGCCGGGCCGTCCTCCGCCGGACGCAACCGCCGGGCGCTGCTGCGCACCGCCCGCACGGTCGGCCCCTGGGCCGTCCCCCTGCTGGTCCTGCTGGTGTGGCAGTGGACCGCCGCGGTCGGCATCCTGCCGCCGTCCGTCCTCCCCGCCCCCGGGGCGGTGCTGCGGGCGGGAAGCGATCTGGCCGCCACCGGAGAACTCCAGTTCCACATCCTCACCAGCCTGCGGCGCATCCTGCAGGGATTCGCCCTGGGCGCGGCCACCGGCCTGATCCTGGGCTTCCTGGTCGGCATGTCGAAGGTGACGGAGATCCTCCTCGACCGGACCCTGCAGATGGTGCGCACCATTCCGCACCTGGCTCTGGTGCCGCTGATGATCGCCTGGTTCGGCATCGGGGAGGAGCCCAAGATCCTCCTCGTGGCACTGGGCACCTTCTTCCCCATCTACCTGAACACCGTGACCGGCATCCGCGGGGTCGACCCCAAGCTGCTGCAGCTCGGCCGCTCCTACGGACTGGGGCGGTGGCGCCTGGTGCGCGACATCGCCGTCCCCGGGGCCATGCCCACCATCCTGTCCGGCATCCGGTACTCCCTCGGCGTCGCCTGGATGACCCTCGTGGTCGCCGAGACCATCTCGGCCAGCGACGGGATCGGCTACCTCGCCCAGAACGCCCGTGAGTTGCTGCGCACCGACCAGATCGTCCTCGCCATCGTGCTGTACGCACTGGCCGGTCTGTTCGCCGACCTCCTGACCAGGCTCATCGAAAGGAGGGTGCTCCGGTGGCACCCGAACTACCGTCCCAAGGCGAACCGGTGACCCCGGCGCGAGCAGGCGCCCGGCTGGCTCTGGACGGCCTGGGCCGGCAGTACGACGGCCGGTGGGTCCTGGAGAACCTCGACCTGGAGATCGAAGCCGGCTCCTTCGTCTCCTTCCTCGGCCCCAGCGGCGCGGGCAAGAGCACCCTGCTGCGGATCGTCGCCGGACTGGAGGAGCCGAGCACGGGGACCGTCCAGCTCCACGGAGCCGGTCCGCAACCGCCCATGGTGCGGATGATGTTCCAGGAGGACCGGATGCTGCCCTGGCGCACGGTCGAGGCCAACGTGCTGCTGGGCGTCAAGGGCCGCAGGGACGAGGCCCGCGCCCTGCTGGAGGCCGTGGGACTGGCCGACCGCGGAAGCGCCTGGCCGGCCGAGCTCTCCGGCGGACAGCGGCAGCGCGTCGCCCTGGCCCGCGCCCTGCTCCACCACCCCGAACTGCTGCTCCTGGACGAGCCGTTCGGCGCCCTGGACGCGATCACCCGGATCGCCATGCAGCAGCTCCTGGAACGCCTGTGGCTGGAGCAGCCGCGCACCGTCCTGCTGGTGACCCATGACGTGGAGGAGGCGCTCGTGCTCTCCGACCGCGTCCTGGTGCTGGCCGACGGCGCCGTAGGCCGCGACCTGCGCGTCGACCTGCCCCGCGGGGAGCGACGCGGCCACCCCCGCCTCGTCGCCTGGAAGGAGGAACTGCTCCAGGGCCTCCTCGAACCGCACTCCTCCGTCCCGGTCGACGCCTGATCCCGCGCCCCACCCCCGCCGCCCCTGAACCCGCCCGCACCGCCGCCCCCCCCGAACCCGCCCGCCCGAGCAACGCGCACCGAGAAAGAACCCGACCGTGACCGTGAACCGCCCGTTCTCCCGATCGACCACAGGAGCCTCCCCGCTCCTGTCCACAAACGTCTCGCGCCGCCGCGTCCTGGCCGTCGGCGGTGCCGCCGCCCTCGCCCCGGCGCTGGCCGCCTGCGGCGGCGGATCGCGGCCGGGCAACACGGCACTGGCCGACGGCGTGCCGCAGAAGCTCCGCTACGCGGTCATCGGCAGCGGCAGGCTCGGCACCCCGGCGGCCCTGCGCTACAAGTTCGACGGCGTGGACCTGGGCAAGGAACTCGGCGGCACCACCGTCAGCTGGCCGTCCGGGTTCACCGCCTCGCTGCCGGTGATGGAGGCGCTCAAGGCCGGCAGCGTCGATTTCACCTTCGCCACCGCCACCGCCGTGGCCTACGCGATCGGCGGGGGCGTGCCCATCGTGCCGCTCGCCGCCTACCCGCTGCCCGCCAACGAGGTCGAGATCCTCGTCCCCCAGAACTCGACCGTCCGCGGCGCCGCCGATCTCAAGGGCAAGCGGGTCGCCGACCAGCAGGGCACCACCGGCACCTACAGCCTCATCAAGTACCTGCAGACCGCCGGCCTGCGGCTGGAGGACGTCGAGTACGTCAACCTGCCGGCCGCCGACGCCGAGTCGGCCTTCGCCAACGGCAAGGTGGACGCCTGGATCAGCTGGACGCCGGCCATCAGCCTGGGCCGGGCCCGGCACAAGGCCCGCAGGCTGCCGAACGTCAAGACCTACGACTACTCCTTCTACGTGGCCAGTGAGTCCTTCGCCGAGGAGTACCCCGAGGCCGCGGCGAAGGCGGTGCGCGTCATCCGGGACACCCAGCGCCGCGTCAACGCCCGGCCCGAGGCGAGCGTCGAGTTCTTCGACAAGATCGGCGGATTCGGCTCGGAGGACCTCGAGCGCGAGGTGTTCCTCGAGCTGACCAAGGAGAAGAGGCTCTCGGACTCCAACGCCGACCAACTCGCTCCGGTGGACCGCAAGGCGATCGAGAACACCCAGGACCTCGCCGACAGCTTCCACGCCCTGGGCGTCTACCCCTCGAAGATCGACGTGACCGGGTTCCTGCGGGACTCCCGGTTCGACACGGTCAAGAAGGCGGTGGCCGCCGAACTGGCCGAGTGACCGGCAGGGCGCACCACAGGACACACCCCACGACAGCACCACAGCACGGAAGAGAGAACACGCAGTGAGCACCCCCGAGAACCAGATGCACCTCGCGGCCTTCGTGACCGCGGGCCCCGGCCGGCCCGGCGGCTGGCGCCACCCCGGGTCCGAGCCGGGCTGGCTGTCGGCCTCCTACTACCAGCACATCGGCCGCGTGCTCGAGCAGGGCAAGTTCGACCTGATGTTCCTCCCGGACATCCTGTCCGTGCCCGACCGCCTCGGCGGCAGCATGGACAGCCAGCTGCGCTACGGCGCGCTCGGCTCCCTGCGGCTGGATCCGACGCCGGTGCTGTCCGCGGTCGCCGCCGCCACCACCCGGCTCGGCGTGGCCGCCACGATCTCCACCAGCTACTTCGACCCCTTCCCCGTGGCGCGCTCCTTCGCCACGCTCGACCACCTCAGTGACGGCCGCGCCGCCTGGAACGTGGTGACCTCCTTCCAGGACTCCGAGGCCCGCAACTTCGGCGAGGACCGGCACATCGACCGCGACCAGCGCTACGCGCGGGCCGACGAGTTCCTCGAGGTGACCTGCAAGCTGTGGGACAGCTGGGAGGACGACGCCCTCGTGGCGGACCCGGAGGCCCCCCTCTTCGCCGACCCCGACCGTGTGCACGCCATCGACCACAAGGGGGAGTGGTTCAACGTCCGCGGCCCGCTGAACACCCCCCGCCCGCCCCAGGGCTACCCGGTGATCATCCAGGCCGGGGCGTCCCCCAAGGGCCGTGACTTCGCGGCGCGCTGGTCCGACGTCATCTTCTGCAGCCACGCCTCCCTGGAGTCGGCCAAGGACTTCTACCAGGACATCAAGGCCCGGGCGGTCCGCCACGGCCGCCGTGCCGAGGACATCAAGATCCTCCCCATGGCCACCCCCATCATCGGCCCCACCACCGAGGCCGCGCGCGAGGCCGAGCAGCGCCTGGCGGACCTGGTCCCGCCGCTGGCCGGCCTGTCGACCCTCGCCTACCACCTGGACGTGGACCTCTCGGAGCTGCCGCTCGACGAGCCGCTGCCCGACGTCGACGTCCCCGGCGTCCAGGGGCACTACCAGGAGGTCGTGGAGATGACCCGGCGCGAGGGGCTGACCCTGCGTGAGCTGGGCAAGCGCTACGGCGGCCGCACCGAGGGCTCCTTCGTCGGCACGGCGGCCGAGGTCGCCGACGGCATGGCCGAGTGGTTCACCGAGGGCGCCTGCGACGGCTTCACCGTGGGCGCCGTCCACACGCCGGGCGCCTTCGAGGACTTCGTCCGCCAGGTGGTGCCCGACCTGCAGCGCCGCGGCCTGTTCCGCACCGAGTACGAGGGCACCACCCTCCGCGACCACCTGGGCCTGGAGCGCCCCGAGACCGGGCAGTGGCGCAACCGCCGCAACGGCGACAACGGCTGACCCGCACCACACCCCGCACCCCGCACACCGGGTTCCGCACAGCGACACCAAGGACCTCACGGCATGACAGCAGCAGGCGACATCACGAGCATCACCGGCCGCACCACCGACACCCAGGGGCGCTTCCTGGTGACCGCCCGGACCAACCACTTCGTCTCCGACGCCCGCACAGGGCCGGGGGAGGCCGTCGGGGCGGGAGAGCTGCTGCTGTCCGCCCTGGCCTCCTGCTCCCTGAGCAACATCCAGCTCCATGCCGAGGAACGCGGCTCCGGCCTGACCGGCGGCCGGGCCGAGATCAGCTACCAGCGGGACCCGCAGGACCCCACCCGCTACGCCTACCTGCGGATCGAGCTGCTGCTCGAAGGGGTCGGCCAGGAAGAGGCCGACATCCTGGTCGGGCTCTTCACCGGCAGCTGCCCGATCTACAACACCCTGCGCCGGGGCGGCCACGTCGAGGTGGCCGCCCGGGTGCAGGAACCGCTCGCCGGCGCAGCCTGAGAAACCGGCCGACCCGGGTCCGGGCGCCGCTCCCCGGCGCCCGGACCCGCCCCACAGCACCCCGCCCCCCGCACGCACACCCGAAGGTGATCACCGTGGCCACCGTCCTGTCCGTCTCCGGCAGTCCCTCCGCCGCATCCCGCACCGCCCGCCTGCTGCGCCACCTGGACGCGCGACTGACCGACAGGGGACACGAGGTGATCCCGCTGGACGTACGCACCCTGCCCGCCGAGGCGCTGCTCGGCGGCGACTTCGGCCACCCCGCGGTCCGCGAGGCCACCGCCCTGTTCGAACGCGCCGACGGCGTCGTGATCGGCACCCCCGTCTACAAGGCCGCCTACTCCGGCCTGCTCAAGTGCCTGCTGGACCTGCTCCCGCAGTACGCCCTGGAGGGCCGGACCGTACTGCCGCTGGCCACCGGCGGCTCCACCGCCCATGTCCTGGCCGTCGACTACGCACTGCGCCCGGTCCTCGCCTCGATGGGCGCCGAGCACATCACCCCCGGCTGGTTCGTCCTCGACAAGCACCTGGCCACCGCCCCCGACGGCACCCTGGACATCGAAGCGGAGACCGCCCGCCACCTCGAGCGCGTCGTCGACGGCTTCGCCACCGCCCTCGAACGCAGTACCCTGCTGGCCGTCGGCTGACCGGGAGCGGGCACCTTCCCCCGCGGAGGGGACCCTAGGAGCCCGGCCGGAACGTGCGCAGGAACGTCCGCAGCGCCTCCTGGTTCTCCGCCCTCTCCCAGTCCGCGGCCGGAGTCGTCCAGCGCAGCGAGAAGCCGCGCCCGCCGCCCAGCAGGAAGCCGCGGCCGAAGGTGCGCACCCGGGAGCCGTCGGCCGCCGACAGCCACTCCATGTCGGCGGCCTCGCGCCCCTGGTACGTGGTCGCGCGGATCGCGCCGATCCGCTCGTAGGCGTCCGTCCGCTCCAGGGGCGGCTCCACGTCGTCCCGCCACACGGCCACCGGGTCCGGGCCGATCCGCTCGCTGTAGGTGACCGCGAGGGTGCGGGTGCTCCCGGCCACGCCGAAGGTGACGCGGTAGGCGAGGTCGGACATGCGGGAGGTGTCCAGCCGTTCGAAGTCCTCGGGGAGCGCGACGGAGAACCCCTCCGGCGCACGGTGGAGGCGGTAGCCGGCCGGAAGACCCGCCGTGCCCGAGGGGGCCGGGGCGGGCGCGGAGGAGGGCGGGGAGGCGTCCGGCTCGCCCGGCCCGCCGGGTTCGGCCGCCCCGGACGGGGCCGGGGGAGCCGGTGCGGGGGCCGAGGCAGACGGCGCGTCCGGCACGTCGGCGGCGGAGTCGGAGCCGGTTGTGGACAGCCCTCGGACCGCGGCGAGTACGACGGCCGCCACGACGACGACGGCCAGGGCCGTGCCGAGGACCCTCGTCCGTCCGCCCCACCCCCGGCCCACACTCCTGAGGGGGGCGGTAAGGGCGCCGCGCGGCCGGAGGCCCGGCACCGCGTCCAGAGCCGCGCCGGGGTCCTCGCCGAGAGCACCGGTGAGCGCCTCGCGGACCGCCTGCCGGGTCGGCCGCTCCCGCATGTCCTTGCGGAGCAGGTCCTGGACGACCTGGGTCAGGGGCCCCGCGCGCACGGGCGTGCGCAGCGGCAGTCGGTCCACCGCCTTCAGCGTGGACTCGGGCCGTCCCCGGTCGCGGAACGGGGGGCGCCCCTCGACCATCGTGTAGATGATCGCGCCCAGCGTCCACAGGTCCGCGGCGGGACCGACGTGCTCGTCGCGGGCCTGCTCGGGGGAGGCGTACGAGGGCGACGTGAGGCGGGGGACCGGGGTCGAGCCGCCCAGGCCGAACCCGGCGACCACGACCGGGCCGGTCTCCCGCACGAACACCTGGCCGGGGCTGAGTTCGCCGTGTGTCACGCCCGCCGCGTGCGCGGCATCCAGCACGTCGAGCAGCTCCAGCCCGATGCGCGCGGCCCGCACATGGCTGAACGGGCCTTCCTCGCCGAGGAGTTCGCCCAGCGGTGTGCCGTCGATCCAGGTGGTGACGGTCCACAGGAAGCCGGCCTCGTCGACGGCGTCGACGACGGTGGCGATCCGCCCGGGACACCACCGCGCCATGTCCTCGCTCGTGCGCAGGACACGGGAGGAGACGTGGTGCGCAAGCTCGGGGGGACCCTCCGGGAGCGCGATCTGCGTGACCAGACAGGGACGCCCCGTCTCGAGGTCGTCGGCGTACCAGCAGACGTGCCGGGGCTCGCTGTGGACGACCTCGACCAGCCGGTATCTCCCGGCGATCGACTGGTGTGTGAAGACGTGCGCCCTGCCCATGGCCATCCCTCGTCCGAGCCGCTGCTTCCGCCTTTGCCAGAAGTACGCGCGACCGGGCGCCTTTTGTTCAATTCGAAAGAAGGAGCGAGCGGATGCGGACCTCCGGGGCCCGACGGGGGCTCAGCACAGCCCGAAACGGGAGGCCCAGGCGGTCATGTCGCCGGGGGCCGCGTTGCCCCCGCACACCACCAGTCCGATCCGGGCCCCCTCACCGACCCGCTCCAGCACCCGGCGCGCCGCCGGCAGCAGACAGCCCGCGGCCGGCTCCGTCCACAGCTTGGCGTGGTCCGCGAGGTCCAGAGAGCCCTGCACGGCCTCCCGGTCCGGCACCACCAGCACCTCGGTGACCAGCGCCGACACATGCTCGTAGGTCAGCTGCGACACGGCCGGGGCACTGAGCGTGGAGACGATCGACGACAGCGCGACCGGCACCGGACCGCCCGCCGCGAGCGCCGCGGACATGGCCTGGGCGCCCTCCGTCTCCACGCCCCAGATCCGGACACCGGGCCGCCGGGCCCTGAGGGCCGCCGCCACACCGGCGATCAGCCCGCCGCCACCGATGCTCACCAGGACGTCGGTGAGGTCACCGGCGTCGTCGGCGAACTCCAGCCCCACGGTGCCCTGCCCGGCGATCACCACCGGGTCGTCGAAGGGATGGAGCAGGGTCAGCCCCTCCTGCTGAAGCCGTGTCATCAGCGCGAAGGCGCCGTCCATGTCGTCGGCCAGCCGCACCGACGCACCGGCCGTCTCCGCGACCTCGACCGCCCGCGCGGGGGCCGACCGGGGCATCACCACCGTGGCCTTGACGTCGAGCGCGGAGGCCATGACCGCGACGGCGATCCCGTGGTTGCCGCCACTCACGGCCACGACCCCGGCGGCCCGCTCCGCCTCGTCCAGCGACAGCAGCTTCGCCACCGCGCCGCGCGCCTTGAACGACCCGGTGCGCTGCAGCAGTTCCAGCTTCACCGTGACCGGGGCGCCGAGCAGTGCCGACAGCCCGGGGCTCGGCACCGTCGGCGTCCGCACCACGTGTCCGGCGATCCGCTCCGCCGCGGCCTCGATCTCCGGCATCCCGATCATGACAACCCCTTCCGGCGCGGGACGTGATCCGCGCCGTGACGAACCCTGACCCGGCCGGCCGCCGACGTCAACAGG
Source organism: Streptomyces sp. NPDC004051 (assembly GCF_053604275.1). NCBI lineage: Bacteria > Bacillati > Actinomycetota > Actinomycetes > Kitasatosporales > Streptomycetaceae > Streptomyces > Streptomyces sp. NPDC004051. The sequence goes on from NZ_JBSGHG010000036.1 coordinate 40,053, forward strand.
GCTCCTCCGGCGGTACGTCCCTCAGTGCTGCTGCGGCTTCTGCGGCGTGGTCTCGCTGGGCCGCACGATGACGTACCCCTCGCCCTGCAGCATCAGCTGCACCGCCTCGCCCGAGCCGCCGCGCAGCATCGAACCGAACGACTGCGAACGGTGCAGGGAGGTCGCCAGGTTCGCCGTCCAGCCGACGATCGCGTCCGTGTCGACGTAGACCGGGTCCTGCGGCGACACCGGGAGGACCAGCGGATAGCCCTCGCAGACCAGGCCCAGCAGGCCGTGCCCGGTGAAGACGCTGTTGAACAGGCCGCCGCCGGTGATGCCGGCGCCCTTCACGGTCGAGATGCGGTACGACAGCGTGGAGTCGAAGCACAGGACGTTGCGGCCGTTGACGGTGAACTCGTCGCCCGGCTCGACCTGGACGATGAAGCAGTTCTGCGCCTCCTGCGCGAACCAGGCCTCGCCCCGCCCCCGCACCGCCATCAGCGGCAGCCCTTCGCCCGTCACCACGCGTTTGAGCATGCCGCCCACGCCCTGGCCCTTGCGCTCGAACTGGAGCCCGCCGCGGTAGGCGATCATCGAACCCTGCCGGGCGTGCATCTCGCCGTCGACGACGTACCGGATGCACGTGGCGTTCTCGACCGTCATGCCCGGGGCCGAGGCGGGCCGCACCATGTGCAGGCTGGAAAACAGATCACCCTTCATGGGGGCATCCTCACCCGGAGGGTCCGCCTCCGCCAAGATCCCGCCCGGAGCCGGACCTGGGGGCGCCGGCGCGTGCGTCAGCCCGGGGCACGGGCTGCTTCGGGCGGGACGCGAGGAGAGCAGGGGAGACGGGTTGGGGAAGACTGGGCAGCGCGTAGTGAACACGACACAGGAGGAACCGCATGACGCGCCCGATCACGGCAGGGGTCGACGGAACCGAGGAGAGCCTCGCCGGACTGGCCTGGGCGGCGAGGGAGGCGGTCCGCCGAGGACGGCCGCTGCGGGTGGTGCACGCCTGGCGCTTCCAGACACACGAGGGGATCGACGCCGGTGACGCCGCCACCCAGGGGCAGTGGGTGCGTGACGCGGTGGCCGAGTCGGTCCGCGGGATCACCGAACGCCACCCGGACCTCGCGGTGACCACCGACGTCCTGGAGGGGGACGCCGTACAGACCCTGGCCGGCGCCGCGGCGGACGCGGAGATGCTGGTGCTCGGCTCGCGCGGGCACGGGCGGATCATCGGCTTCCTGGTCGGCTCGGTCGGCCAGCAGGTGATCGTCGACGCCACCCGGCCGGTGGTCTTCGTGCGGGCCGGGGACCGGGCGTCCGGCGAGGTCGCCGGACGGGAGATCGTCGTCGGCCAGCAGGGCGACCCGGAGGACAGCGCCGCCGCGCTGGACCTCGCCTTCGAGACGGCCGCCGCGCGGGGCGCCACCGTGCGCGCCGTACGGGCCTGGACCCTGCCGCCGATGTTCGTCTACAGCCCCGAAGTGCTGCGCCAGATCGACGAGGCCGGGGGCCTGGAGCAGTACGAGCAGAAGGCGCTGGCCGCGGCCCTCGCGCCGTTCCGCGAGCGTCACCCGCACGTGCCCGTCGTCGAGCACGTGGAGATGGGCAGCGCCGGGCAGGTGCTGCTGTCGGTGGCCGGCACCGCCCAGCTGATGGTCGTCGGCCGTCGCGCGCGACGCACCGCCGTCGGCGCCCGGATCGGCTCGGTCGCCCACGGCGTCCTGCACCACGCCGACTGCCCGGTGGCGGTGGTGCCGCCGGCCTGACCCTGACCCTGACTCAGCCGGCCGGGGGCAGCGGCGCCTCCCGGGTCCGGGGCAGGACGTTCCCGAGGTGAGGTGATCTCCCGGCCGAAGCCGGCAGATCCCTGCCTGCCTTGCGGTGGCGGGCTCGACGCCTCGGGGACGCCTGGTGACCGCCCTGTGCCGCCGCGCCGGAGTCCATGGGACGAGGTCACGGGCGAGCGGCCCGGGGCGGCTTCGCCGCCCGCCGTGGGGCGGGCACATCGAAGATGCCGGGGCCCGGTGACCTGGGAGCCGATCCATGTGCGCGTCAGCGCCGGTGCGCGCGCTCCCGGGCCAGCAGCGCCGCGTTCCGCAGGGACCCCGCGTGGGCGGGACCGTGGCCGGGCAGCAGGAGGTCGCTCTCCAGCCCGGCCAGGATGTCCAGCGAGGCGAGGGCGGCGGCCCGCTCGTGGTGGAACATGTCGGGCAGCAGCTGCGGTCCGCTCGCCCGGGAGGTCGGGTGAGCGCTCACCAGGGCGTCGCCGGACACCACCGCCCCGCTCTCCGGGAGGTGGAAGGCGCAGTGCCCGTCGGTGTGGCCGGGCGTGTGCACGGGGACCGGCCGGCCGGGCAGGTCGAGCGGGCGGGGCGGAGCGGGCGCGTCGGACCGTGGTTCGGGCCGAGGTTCGGGCCGCGGGAACGGCTCGGGGGCGGTGACCGGCACGTGTGCCGTGCCGCCGGAGCGCAGCGCGTGCAGGGCCCAGGGCAGCACCCCCGGCCGCCAGGCGCTGCGCAGGATCTGCCCGACGGTCACCTGGTGCAGGAAGTCCCGGCGGACGTGCGGGACTTCGGCCTCATGGGCGTACACGGGGGTGCCGTAGACGGCCCGCAGGTACTCCGCGGAGCCCAGGTGGTCCGTGTGCGCATGGGTGATCAGGACGGCCGTGACCGCCTCCGGCGCGCTGCCCACCTGCGCGAGGGACGCGAGGAGCTGCTCGCGGTCACCGGGGTAGCCGGTGTCGATCAGGGTGACGGCGTCCCCCTCCCGGAGGATCACCCAGTTGGTGTTCGAGCCGTGCACCAGGTGGGTGCCGTCCGCCACGTGCCGCACATCCGCCCGCATGATCGCCCCGCGTTCTGCCGTCCCGGTGCCCCGGCCTCCTGCCCGAAGGGCACCAGCAAAGCAGATCAGGACACCGGCGGCCGGGACGGACCCGGCCGTGTCCGCGTCCGTCCGGCCTCCCCGCGGGTGTGGGGTCCGGTGTGGGGGAGCGGGGCAGGGGGCGACAGGCTTCCGGCGAGGCAGCGATGTTCACCCGGGCGCTCCGAATTCCGGCGGGACCCTTCTGGATACACCGGTGTATCGGATACGTTCGCGTATCGAACGGAGGAGGGGGCGGCATGACCGTGGACGGCGTGTCCGAAGCGGCGGTGACCGGGCGGCGGGTGACCGGACGCCGGGCCCGCACGCGCGCGAACCTCCTGAGGGCGGCGTTCTCCGTGTTCGCGGCCAAGGGCTTCGGGCACGTCTCGATCGAGGAGGTCTGCGAGGCCGCCGGCTACACCAGGGGAGCCTTCTACTCGAACTTCGCCGACCTGGACGAGCTCTTCTTCGCCCTGTACGCGGAGCGCGCCGAGCTCATCGCGGAGCAGGTCTCCTCGGCCCTCGCCCAAGGCGGCCCCGACCTCGACGTGCCCGCCGCCGTGGACCGCGTCACCGAGGTGCTGCTGCTCGACCGGGACTGGCTGCTGGTGAAGACCGACTTCCTGGTGCACGCCGCCCGCGACCCCGAGGTCTCCCGCAGCCTGCTGGAACACCGCGCGCGGCTGCGCCGGGCCGTCGCGGACCGGCTGGCGCGGGCCCGCGGCCACACCGAACCGCCCGCGGTCCTCGGCACCGCCGAGGACGCCGCGCACGCCGTGGTGGCCGCCTACGACGGGGTCACCGTCCAACTGCTGCTGGACCGGGACGTCGCGGGCGCCCGCGCCTGGCTGAAACAACTGCTGACCGCGCTGCTCACCGAGGGCAGCACCGAACCGGCCGCGCACCGACGCGGATGAGGAAGGGACTTCTCGCCATGGATGCCGACGTCATCGTCGTCGGAGCGGGCCTCGCGGGCCTGGTCGCGGCCCACGAACTGACCAGCCGGGGCCGCAGGGTCGCCCTCGTCGACCAGGAGAACGCCGCCAACCTCGGCGGGCAGGCCTTCTGGTCCTTCGGCGGGCTGTTCCTCGTCGGTTCCCCGGAGCAGCGGCGTCTGGGCATCAAGGACTCCTTCGAGCTCGCCTGGAGCGACTGGCAGGGCAGCGCGGGATTCGACCGGCTCCAGGACGACCAGGACGAGGACTCCTGGGCGGTGCGCTGGGCCCGTGCCTACGTCGAGTGGGCGGCCGGGGAGAAGCGGTCCTGGCTGGACGGGCACGGCATCTCGTTCCTGCCCACCGTCGGCTGGGCCGAGCGCGGCGACCTCCGCGCGGACGGCCACGGCAACACCGTGCCCCGCTTCCACATCGCCTGGGGCACCGGCACCGGCGTCGTCGAACCCTTCGTACGCCACGCCCGGCAGGCCGCGCGCGACGGGCTGCTCACCTTCCACCACCGCCACCGGGTCGACGAACTGGTGGTCCAGGACGGCACCGCGCGCGGAGTGCGGGGCGCCCTGCTGGCCCGGGACGACGCACCGCGCGGTGTCGCCTCCAGCCGGGAGGCGATCGGCGACTTCGAACTCACCGCCCAGGCCGTGATCGTCACCAGCGGCGGCATAGGCGCCGACCACGACATCGTCCGCCGCCACTGGCCCGAGCGGCTCGGTACCCCGCCCCGGAAGATGGTCACCGGAGTCCCGGCCCACGTGGACGGACGGATGCTCGACATCAGCGCCCGCGCGGGCGCGCGCCTGGTCAACCGGGACCGCATGTGGCACTACACCGAGGGCATACGGAACTGGGACCCGATCTGGCCCGGCCACGGCATCCGCATCCTGCCCGGACCGTCCTCGATGTGGTTCGACGCCCTCGGCCGCCGGCTGCCCGAGCCCTGCCTGCCCGGGTACGACACCCTGGGCACGCTCGAACACCTGCGCACCACCGAGGACATCGCCGACCACGACCACTCCTGGTTCATCCTCACCCAGAAGATCATCGAGAAGGAGTTCGCGCTGTCGGGCTCCGAACAGAACCCCGACATCACCGCCAGGGACCGGGCCGGGTTCCTGCGCGAACGCGTGCTCGGCAAGGGCGCCCCCGGCCCGGTCGACGCGTTCCTGCGCCGGGGCGCGGACTTCGTGACCGCCCCGACCCTGGAGCGACTCGTCGAGAAGATGAACGCCCTCACCGACAAGCCCCTGCTCGACGCGGCCGTCGTCCGCCGCCAGATCGAGGCCCGCGACCTGCAGATCGCCAACCCCTACGCCAAGGACGCCCAGGTGCAGGGCATCCGCAACGCCCGCCGCTACATCGGCGACCGCCTCGGCCGGGTGGCCGCCCCGCACCGCATCCTCGACCCCGCGGCCGGCCCGCTGATCGGCGTCAAGCTGCACATCCTGACCCGCAAGACCCTCGGCGGCATCCAGACCGACCTCGACTCCCGCGCGCTGGACGGCGCGGGGCAGCCGATCGAGGGGCTGTACGCGGCGGGCGAGGTCGCGGGCTTCGGCGGCGGCGGAGTCCACGGCTACAACGCCCTGGAGGGCACCTTCCTCGGCGGCTGCCTCTTCTCGGGGCGCGCGGCGGGACGGGCGGCGGCGCGGCAGACGGCGTAGCCGGCGCGGCAGGGAGGCCGGAGGACGGGGGGCAGGGCGCGTCAGTCGTCGAGGAGGCGGGCCAGCACCTCGGCGTGGCTGGTCGCCGGCTCCCTGGCCGCGGTCAGCAGGGTCACCTGCCCCTTGGTCGCCAAATCCCGTACACGGTCCAAGAGTTCGGCTGCCTCGGGGGTGGCGAGCTCTGCCTCGTAGCGTCCGCGGAACTCCTCGTACGGCCGCTCGCCCGTGTGGTACCAGCGGCGCAGTTCGGTCGACGGGGTCAGCCCCTTGGGCCATTCGTCCACGCGTGCCATGTCCTTCGCCAGGCCGCGCGGCCACAACCGGTCGACCAGGACACGGACACCGTCGTCCGGCTCAGGCGGTTCGTAGACACGGCGCACGCGCACGCTCATGGTCGGCCCCTTCCCGTGGTCTCCCGCGAGACTAACGCCGTCCTCCGGACCGGGCACGGCGAACAGGACGAGGGGCGGTCGGGCCGGAACAAGGGCCCGCCCGCCTCAGGCGCGCCGCGCCTTCAGGCGGCGTTTCAGCGCATGCCGCTCCGTCTCGCTCATGCCGCCCCACACCCCGAGGGACTGGCCCGAGTCCATGGCCCAGTCGAGACACTGCTCCCGGACGGGACAGCGTCGGCACACCGCCTTCGCCCGTTCCGTCTGGAGAAGGGCCGGGCCGGAGGTGCCGATCGGGAAGAAGAGATCGGGATCCTCGTTCCGGCAGGCCGCGCGGGTCCGCCAGTCGTCCATGGGAAACCACCTGTGATCGGAATGGATACGCACCCTTCGGGTGCCCTGTCCCGTTACGGGTCACCTGTCGGAGCGCGATGAAACAGCCGCGTCGGCGCCGGACGGGTGTGACGCCCCCTCAACTCCGCAGCGCCGTCGCGGCGGTTGCCGCCACCGACTCGGCCACCGCCGCCAGGGCGGGGGAGTCCAGCTTCCACTGCTGCCAGTACAGGGGCGCTTCGGTCACGTGGTCCGGGGCGAAGACGACGAGCCGGCCGGCCCGCAACAGGGGCTCGGCCTGCGTCTCGGGCACCATGCCCCAGCCCAGGCCCGCGGCGACCGCCTCGGCGAACCCCTCCGAGGTCGGAACGAGGTGCCGGCTCGGGCTCGCCCCGGTGCGGCCGCGGGTGAGCCGGCGCACGAAGGCGTCCTGGAAGTCGTCCCGCCGGTCGAAGGTCACCACGGGGGCCCGCGGCAGCGTCTCCTCCAGCGGCACCGTGAGGTACCGCGCGGCGAACTCCGGTCGGGCCGCGGGGAGATAGCGCATCCGCCCCAGGAGCCGCACGGAACAGCCCGGTACCGCCTCCGGAGACGAGGTCACCGCGGCCATCACCGTTCCCTCGCGCAGCAGGGCCGCGGTGTGGGACTCGTCCTCGCGGCGCAACTCGAAGAAGAGGCGCGGCTCGTCCGGCACCCGGGTGAGGGCCCCGAGGAACCAGGTCGCCAGGGAGTCCGCGTTCACCGCCACCGACACCCGGGTCGGCTCCCCGCCGGAGCCCAGCCCCAGCTCCGCGTACGCGTCCCGCTCCAGCCGGGCCACCTGGCGGGCGAGCCGCACCAGCACCTCTCCCGACTCGGTGGGCCGCACCGGCCTCGTGCGCAGCAGCAGTACCCGTCCGGTGCGCTGCTCCAGCGCCTTCACCCGCTGGCTGACCGCGGAGGGCGTCACGTGCAGGGCCGCCGCGGCCGCGTCGAACGTGCCCTCGTCCACCACGGCGAGCAGGGTCCGCACCTGGTCGAGCGGAAGGTCGTCCATCACATCGGCTAAGGGTACGTAAGAAACATTAGCTGTACTACGCCAGGCGGTGCCTCTAGCGTCCTCGGCATGAACAGCGCCCTGACCACGGCCGCCGCCGGATTCGGCACCGGCCTCTCCCTGATCGTCGCCATCGGCGCCCAGAACGCCTTCGTCCTGCGCCAGGGCGTCCGCCGGGAGGCGGTCCTCGCCGTCGTCGGCATCTGCGCGGTGTCCGACGCGGCCCTCATCGCCCTGGGCGTCGGCGGGGTCGGCGCGCTGGTCGTGGCATGGCCCGGCGCGCTGACGGCGGTCGGCTGGATCGGCGGCCTGTTCCTGCTCGGCTACGGCCTGCTGGCCGCGCGCCGGGTGGTCCGGCCGGGCGAGGCCGGGCTGCGGGCGGAGGGCGAGGCGGTGCGTTCGCGCCGTCGTGCCGTGCTCACCTGCCTGGCGATGACCTGGCTCAACCCGCACGTCTACCTGGACACGGTGTTCCTGCTGGGGTCGGTCGCCGCCGACCACGGGCCGCTGCGCTGGACGTTCGGCCTCGGCGCCGTGCTGGCCAGCCTCTGCTGGTTCGCCGCCCTCGGCTTCGGGGCCAGGCTGCTGAGCCGTTTCCTGGCCCGGCCCACCGCCTGGCGGATCCTGGACGGCCTGGTCGCGACCACCATGATCGTCCTCGGCGGCACGCTCATCGCCGGCAGCTGACACGGGGGACGGGCGCCGTCACCGGTCCTGCCATAGTGAAACCCGGCAAAAAGATGTAGTCACCAACCGGGACGGTCGTGGACACCAGCGAGAGCAGCACCGAACCCCAGGCCGAGGAGCCCGCGCCCAAGAGGGCCGTGCCGGGTCCGTCAGGCCCGTCGCGTACGTCAGGCCCGTCGCGTACGACAGGCCCTTCCGGACGGCCCCGGCCGCGTGGCCTGCGCCGGTGGGCCATGGACACCCGCCCCCTGCGCCGCCCGGCCTACCGCCGGCTGTGGGCGTCCACCGCCGTCACGGCGGTCGGCAGCCAGCTCACCGCCGTGGCCGTGCCCAAGCAGATCTACGACATCACCGGCTCCTCCGCCTGGGTCGGCGCCGCGAGCCTGGCGGGTCTGCTGCCGCTGATCGTGTTCGCCCTGTGGGGCGGCGCGATCGCCGACGCCATGGACCGCCGCAAACTCCTGCTGATCACCAACACGGGGATCGCCGCCACCTCGGTCCTGTTCTGGGCGCAGGCCGTCACCGGGCTGGAATCCGTCGCCGTGCTCATGGTCCTGCTCGCGGTGCAGCAGGCGTTCTGGGGACTGAACGCCCCGGCCCGCAGCGCCTCCATCGCCCGCCTGGTCCCCGAGGAGGAGCTGCCCGCCGCCAACGCCCTGGGCTCCACCGTCATGCAGACCGGCCAGATCGCCGGACCGCTGCTCGCGGGTGCGCTCATCCCGGTCGTCGGGCTGGCGGAGCTCTATCTGATCGACGCGCTGGCGCTGTGCGTCACGGTGTGGGCGGTCCACCGGCTGCCCGCCCTGCCGCCGCTCGACGCGACGGTGGCGCGGCGCGCGGGCCTCCGGGAGATCCTGGACGGATTCCGCTACATCTCCGGGCATGCGGTGCTGCTGCTGTCGTTCGTGGCGGACATCGTCGCCATGGTCCTCGGCATGCCCCGGGCCCTGTTCCCGCAGCTCGCCGCCGAGACCTACGCGCCCTACGGCGAGGGGTTCGCGCTGGGGCTGCTGTTCGCCGCCATCCCGATCGGCGCGGTGGCGGGCGGACTGCTCTCCGGCACGTTCTCCCGGGCCCGCCGGCACGGCTGGATGGTCATCGGCTCCGTGGTGGTGTGGGGCGTCGCCGTCACGGGGTTCGGGCTCAGCGACAGCCTCTGGATCGCCGTGGCCTTCCTCGCCCTCGCCGGGATCGCGGACATGGTCTCGATGGTCTTCCGCGGGGCGATCCTGCTCTCCGCAGCGACCGACGAGATGCGCGGCCGGATGCAGGGCGTCTTCACCGTCGTCGTCGCGGGCGGCCCCCGGCTCGCCGACGTCCTGCACGGCACGGCCGGGTCCGCCTTCGGCCCCCGTACGGCGGTGGCGGGCGGCGGGCTCCTGGTCGTCGTGGTGATGCTCGCCCTGGCCGCCGCGGTGCCGGCGCTGCGCCGCTACCGCGTGTGAGGCGCGGCCGGGCCGTACGAGGTGCCGGGGCCGTACGAGGCCCCGGGGCCGTACCGGGTCACAGCACGTGGTGCCCGCGCGTGGTGTGCGGCTCCATCAACCGGGTCCGCGTCGCCTCCAGCCGGTGCGCGAGGATCTCGGCGACGCAGCGCACCAGCGTCAGCCCGAGCGCCGGGTCCTCCTCGCACAGCCGGAGCACGGCCGCCGCGTCGAACTCGTAGGCGCGGACCGGACTGAACGCCTCGGCGCCGAAGTCCCACCGGTGGGGCGGGAAGAGCCAGGACCAGCCCAGCAGGTCGCCCGAGCCGAGGGTGGCGACCGTCACCTTGCGCAGGTCGTTCACCCGCTGGTCCAGGGAGACCGCACCGGAACGGACGACCCAGAAACGGTCGGCGACGCCCCCGGCCTCGAAGATCCGGGTGTCCTCCGCGAAGGACACCTCCCGCGCGAGCGCCATCAGACGTTGACGCTGCGGTGGGGGGAGGGCCGTCAGGAGTTTGATCGCGTTGGTCATGAAGCAGGGCTCCTTGCCGGGCATTCGGTACCGGTGCCTACGTCCATTGGAGCCGCTGCCGCCGTCCGGGGCATGTCGGCAGATAAAAGCCCTGGCTGGACGGGGGAAGCCAGCCAGGGCGGTAAAAGGTGGTGGAGGGAGGACGGGCGTCGACTCCGTCACCACTTATGAGTGAACGATAAACCATCTGTGCGAATATGTGCCGCCGGAATCAGGGCACGTGACCTGTTTCACTTCCGCCGACCCGGGAACAGCCCCGGAGCCGACCGGTCAGCCCCGCACATCGGACTTGCCCGGAGTCAGGATCTCGTCCAGCACCCGCAGTACGGCCTCGTACGCCAGCCTGTGCATGTCGGCGGTGCCCTTCTCCGCGGGATCGGCCCGTTCGAGTTCGGCGCTCCTCGTCCGCCACAGCCGTTCCTCGTGGGCCGCGCGAGCCCGCGCCCGCTGGATCCGCCGTACCAGTTCGTCCGAGTCCACCACACCGGTCATGACCTCCGCCTACCCCGTTGCGCCGCAGGAATGGCAGGCGTCCGGAAAAAGGTCGGAAGGTTTGTCGGTGCCGGGGCAGGTGAGCCGAAAGAGACGACATTCCTCATCGAACAGGGAGCCGAACGATGTGCGAGGAGCGCACGACCGGAACCGACACCGTCCCGCCCGGCACTCACCGCGCCGACACGCGGCGACCGTACCGGCCGCGGCCGGCCGAGGCGCGCCGTGCCGTGTGGCAGGCGGTGTGCGAGCGCTGCCGCGCCACGCACACCCCGTGCGACGCCGAGGCCCTCGCGGACGCGCTGCTCGTCACCTCCGAACTCACCACCAACGCGATCCTGCACGGCGGCGGCATCACCGACTTCCAGGTCGACGTCACCGGTCCCGGAGTGCGCGTCTCGGTGAGCGACCGCAGCGCGGAACTGCCCGTCGCGCGGCCGACGACCGACCGGCAGGGACGCTCCACGCCGGGCGGCCGGGGCTGGCCCATCGTCTGCCGGCTGTGCCGCGACGTGCGGGTGGCCGACCTGCCCACGGGCGGCAAGTGCATCACCGCCGTGGTCCCCCTGCCCTGAAGGCCCGCCGAGTCCGCCCGGCGGATTGTTCCGGGAAGCGGAGTTTGCGCCCCCGGCGGGAGGGCAGTCGGAGGGTCGTGCTTCGGACCGGAGGCGCGCCAGCGGGAGCGACACGGCTGCTGAGGAATTCCCTCCGGACGTCCCCGCAGCGGCCGTCCCGCGGTAGACCACCCTGAAATCCACTGTTCGGGAGCGAAATCGCATGCTCATAGACACGCCCACCGACCGCCCCGACCCCGCCGCCACGACCACCACCAGCCAGGATCCTGCCGCCACCGCGCCGGAGGCCGCCCCCGCGGCCCGCGACGCGCGCAGGCGCCACGAGGACGCTCCGGACACCGCGGCCCTGTTCACCCGGCTGGCCTCCCTGGAGGATGGCCCCGAGCGGGAGGCCGTCCGCGACGAACTCGTCACCGCGTGGCTGCCCATGGCCCACCGCATCGCCGGCCGCTTCCGCGACCGCGGCGAATCCGTCGAGGACCTGCGCCAGGTGGCCGCCCTCGGACTGGTCAAGGCGGTGGACCGCTTCGACCCGGCCCGCGGAGCCTTCGAGAGCTACGCCGTCCCCACCATCACCGGCGAGGTCAAGCGGCACTTCCGGGACCGGATGTGGGCCCTGCGGGTGCCCCGCCGGGTGCAGGAACTGCGCAACAAGGTACGGATCGCCCGGCGGGACCTCGCCCAGACGCCCGGCAGCCCCGAGCCCTCGCCCGCCGCCCTGGCCGAGCACACGGGGCTGACCGAGGAAGAGGTCGGGGCCGGGCTGGAGGCGCTGGAGAGCTTCAGCACCCTGTCACTGGACGCGGAGATGTCGCCCGACGACGACGGCTACAGCCTGGCCGACACCCTGGGCGCCTCGGACGCGGCCTACGACGTCGTGGTCGACCGCGAGTCCGCCAAGGAAGGACTGCGCCGCCTGCCCGAGCGCGAGCGCACCATCCTGTACATGCGCTTCTTCGAGGACATGACCCAGAGCCGCATAGCAGACCAGCTGGGGATCTCCCAGATGCACGTCTCCCGGCTCATCAGCCGCAGCTGCGCCCGCGTGCGCGCCGACGCGATGGGCAGGCGGACGGCCACCCACCGGGGCCACGCCTGAGCGCCGTACCGCCGCCGGCCGTGCCATCGCCAGTCCTCAGTCGCCAGTCGTACGAGCGACCGCAAGAAGGGAACACGGTGCAGATGAGTGAATCCGAGATCCCGCCGGACGGCCGACCCGTGGACGTCTACCTCGACCTGCTGCGCATCCGGATGGACACCGAGGACTACCGCCTGCTGCTCCGTGTGGTGGAGCCGGTGCTCCGGGCGATCGAGGAACACCGCCTGTCCGGTCTCGACGTCGCCCTGGACGGAGGGGACGACGAACTGCCCCAGGAGGTCCGCGACGAGGCCGCCCTCGTCATCGCCACAGCCGTCACCGGCCGCATGGACAACGAGGTGGTGGAGCTGGACGTCGACGAGAGCGGACCGGTGCGCGTGGTCACCGACGCGGCCACGGCCGCCGACCCGTCCCGGCTCGACGAGATCGCCGACTACATCAGGGAACGGCACCGGCAGAACGACGAACTGCGCGGCATCGCCGAGGCCAGCGGCCTGCCCACCGACTTCTGAGCGGACCTGCCCGCCGGAGCGCACGAGGCCGCGGGCCCGCCCGCCCGCCGCGAAAGGCCCGTCACCGCTCGCGCGTCGCCAGCGGTACGCCCAGCGGGCGCGCGAGACCCACTACCGCTTCGTCCAACCGCTCCAGATGCCGCAGCACCCGGCCGGTGATCCGGCCGTAGCGCAGGGCGCCGTCCCCACCGGAACCGCCCAGCAACGAGGCGAAGCTCGGCCCCGTCTCGATCCGGCCCGCACCGTCCTCGCCCGCGACCCGGGCCGCGATCACCGCGATGTTGCGCACCGTGCGCCCCGTCGCCCCGCGCAGCCGTGGATCCGCCGCGATCGAGGGGTGGGCCTGCAGCAGTTCGGCCGTCGCCGCCAGCGAGCGGGCATGGTACGCACAGGTCTCCAGGAGCGCCACGACGTACCGCGCGGTGTCCCGCCGGCCCCGCAGCGGAGTGACCGGATGGGTGAGCGGCTGGGTGGCGGAGCGCAGATCGCCCAGCGCCTGGTCCAGCTCCCGCGCCCGGTCCAGCAGATCGACGGCGGGTCCGCCGCTGAGCTGGTCGACGGCGGCCTCGGTGACCTCGGTGAGCCGCTCCAGCACGGTGCCCAGCAGCTCGTTCGTGCGCCGGTCCGTGCGCACCGGCAGGACCAGGGCCGCGGCGACCACCCCGCAGGCCGCACCCAGCGCGGTCTCCTCCACGCGCAGCACCAGCACCTCCCAGCTGTAGGTGTGCAACAGCGTGTACAGCAGCCCCACCATCGCCGTCACGAAGAACGACATCAGCGTGTACGAGAGCGGCGCCGTGTAGGACATCGCGAAGATCAGCACCAGGATCAGGCCGAACGTCGGCCAGGTGTGCCCGCCCACCACCGTGGCCAGCGCGATGCCGGCGACCACGCCGAGGACGGTGCCCAGCAGCCGCCGGTAGCCCTTGACCAGGATCTCGCCCGTCGACGAGGTGTTGATGAAGACGATCCAGCACGTCAGGACCGCCCAGTACCAGCGCTCGGCGGACAGCAGCTCACCGCCGACGATGGCCAGTGACGAACCCACGGTGACCTGTACGGCGGCTCGGGTGGTGGGCCGTCGCAGCCCCGTCTCCTCCTCGGCCGTCCGGTCCTTCCCGGCGTCGATGGAGGCGTCCTCGGCGTCCAGCTCCTCCCGGGAGCGGGCCGCGGCGGGAGTGTCGTCCGACTCGTCCTGCGGGCCGCCCAGGGCGATCCGCAGGCCCATCACCGAGCGGGCCGACTCGCCGACGGCCCGGAACACGTCCTGGAGGGCCGGGGAACACGACGGCAGGTTCTCCTCGTCCCGGTAGGCGAGCAGGCGGTTGCGCACGGCGGTGACCGCCGTCCCCGGCGCCTCGGGCCCGGCGAGCAGGACCAGCGTACGCAGCGCGAGCAGATCGCGGCGCAGTGCGGAGGCGGCCTCGTCCGGTGCCGCCCGGCCCGCCTCGGGAGCGGGAGCGCCCGGAAGGTGCAGGGTCAGCGTGTCCGCGCGTTCGGCGCTGCGGGCGGACAGCAGCAGCAGGCCCAGCCGCTCGGCGGCGATCTCGGCGTCCGCGATCCGGCGCTGCACCAGCCGCGCCGACGACTCGTCGGGGGCCCCCTGCTCCAACCGCGTCTGGATCATCAGGGCCGTCTCGTGCAGCCGGGCAGTACCCGCGCGGACGTCCTCCAGCGCCTTGTCGACCTCGTCCGGCGCGGCGTCGAGCAGCGCCAGCTGCGCCGTCACGAGCTGCGCCAGCCGGGCCCGGAAGGCATCCCTGAGCCGTGCGAGGAGCCCGGCCGGGGTCACGGGGACGACGGCGAACCGCATGACGGCACTGCACACGAACGCGGCGGCCAGGGCGGCCCACATCCCCGGCAGCTCCCCGGGGGAGGCACCGGTGAACAGGGACACGAAGTAGACCTGGAAACCGATCAGCCCCAGGGCGGTCCCGCGGTCGCCGAACCGGCGGGCGTACACCGCGCAGAAGATGAGGACGGTGAAGAAGACGTCACCGACGAGCCGCTCGCCCAGTACCGCGCCGAGCGACACCGCCACGAGCGCCACCGGCAGGCCGAGGGCGAGGGTGACGGCCTGGGCGCCGCGCTGCTTCTCCCGGATGGCGAAGGTGGCGACCGTCGCGGTCATCGCACCCGCCACCAGCTGGGTGACGCCCGCCCCCACGAGGGCGAGCACGGCCAGCGTCAGCGCGATGGCGCCCACCGTCCGCAGTCCGGCCGTCAGCCGCAGCAGCCCGGGATCCGACGCCGCCAGGCGCTCCCGCAGCCGTGTCCGCACCGAGTGTCCCGCCGCCTTCACGCCGCCGCACACGCTCCCGTCGCTCGCGTTGATCAAAATGCCAGCATGGCATGAGCCCGGGCGGCACCCGCCGAAGACCCCCACCTGCAGGAGCACCGGGACGGCGGGGCCACCGGGACGGCGGGGCGCCGAACGGGCGGGACGGCCGCGGGAGCGGGATCACCGCACCCGCCGGCCCGCCTCCTCCACGTGCGCCCGCACCTGCTCGGGCGTCAGATAGGCGTGCGTGTACTCGAAGTCCCCCAGCTTGGCGCGCTGGCGGGACTGGAAGCCGGTACGCACGAAATCGTTCCCGGCGATCGAGTTGAGCAGCCAGTTCGTCATGACCCGCGTCTTGGCGACGTTGGTGCGCAGCGCCGCCCAGTGGTACCCGCGGGCCGCCACCTGGGCGGGCAGGCCGCGCAGTTCCACACCGAGCGGCTTGGACACGGCGTCGGTGCCGCCCAGGTCCACGACCAGCCCGAGGTCCTTGTGGTGGTACGGCCGCAACGGCCGGCCGGTCAGCGCCGCGATGATGTTGTCGGCGACCTGCCTGCCCTGCCGCAGGGCGTGCTGCGCGGTCGGCGGGCACACCGCGCCCTCGCCCCGGGCGAGGTCGGGCACCGCGGCGGAGTCACCGAGGGCGAACACCCCGTCGTGGCCGGGCAGGCACATGTCCGCGTTGACCGCGAGCCGTCCTCGGACCGTCTCCGCGTCGAGCGTGGCGATCAGCGGGCTGGCGACGACGCCGGCCGTCCAGATGAGGGTGTGGGTGGGGATCACCCGGCCGTCGGTGAAGGTGACCTCCTCGGGGCCCGCCTTCGCGATGGAGACACCGAGCGAGATCTCGATGCCGCGCCGGGTGAGGATCTCCTGCGCGCTGCGCCCGAGCTTCTCGCCCAGCTCGGGCATGAGCTTCGGCGCGATGTCGATCAGGTGCCACTTGATCAGGCCCGGGTCCAGACGCGGGTAGCGCTCGACGGCGGCGTGGGTCAGCAGCTGCAGACAGGCGGCGGTCTCGGTGCCCGCGTAGCCGCCGCCGACCACCACGAACTGCAGCCGCGCGGCCCGTTCGGCCGGGTCCTCGCTGGCGTCGGCGAGGTCGAGCTGGGAGATCACGTGGTCGCGGATGTAGGCGGCCTCGGCCAGTGTCTTCATGCCGTAGGCGTGATCGGTGAGCCCGGGGATGTCGAAGGTGCGGGTGACACTGCCGGGGGCCAGCACGATGTAGTCGTAGGGTTCGGCGACGGTCCGGCCCGTGATCATGCGTATGACACAGACCTTGGACCTCAGGTCCACTCCGATGGCCCCGCCCGGGATGATCCGGGTCCGGTACTTCGTGCTGCGGCGCAGGGAGAGGGCGACCGACTGCGGTGTGAGCACACCGGAGGCGACCTGGGGGAGCAGCGGCATGTAGAGCTGATAGGAGGTCGGTGTCACGAGGGCGATGTCCGCCGCCCACGGGGAGAGCTTCCGCTCCAGCCTGCGAACGCACGCCACGCCGGCGAAGCCTCCGCCCACCACCAGGATCCTGGGTCGTGTCACGGTGTTCATCCCTTTCTGTGGCCTCGCGCGGTCCGCCTCGAACGACGACGCCCTCCGTGTTCCCCGGGAACGCCGTCCCGCACCTCCTCGACCGCAGCGCGCCACGCGTCACACCGGCCCCGGAGCGGCCGGCACGCGAGGACCTTCAGCACCACGATGCCCGCACCGGCGGCGGAACGCACCGGGAAGCCCGTGGCACGTGCGGGCGGCGGGGACTCAGCCGTGCAGGTGGCAGAGGAGCAGGCAGACGTCGTCGTCGCGCTCGGAATCGCTGAGCATCGGCTGCAGCAGACGGTCCGCCGAGCCCTCCAGGTCCGTGTCCAGCTCCGCGGGGAGGAACGAGCCGAGCGCCGCCGTGAGCCGCTCGATGCCCGGATCGATGCCCTGGGCGCGCCGCTCGACCAGCCCGTCCGTGTAGAGCGCCAGCGTCGAACCCGGCGCCACCTGTTCGGTGTGGTCGGTGATCTTCTGCTCCAGCGGGATCCCGAGCATCGCGCCCGGCTTGGCCTCCAGGGTGCGCACCCGCCCGTCGGGCAGCCGCAGTACCGGCGGCGGATGCCCCGCGGCGGCCCACGTCATGGTGGAACCGTCCGGGTGGAAACGGGCGATGACGGCCGTGGCGTACAGATGCGGCTGGAGCTGGTGCAGGAACCTGTGCAGCCGGGTCAGCAGCCGGCCCGGACTGCCGACGTCGACGGCGTAGGCGCGCAGCGCGGTGCGCAACTGGCCCATCATGACCGCCGCGTGCAGCCCGTGCCCGGTCACGTCGCCGATGACCGTGATCAGGCTCCCGTCCGACCGGTGGAAGGCGTCGTACCAGTCGCCGCCGATGTTCATGCCGTGCGTGGCCGGCAGATACCGGGCGGCCAGGCTCAGCCCCGGGGCCGTGGGCAGTTCGGTGAGCAGGGCGCGCTGCAGTGTTTCGGCGATGTCCCGGTTGTGCTCGAAGCGGCGGGCGTTGCCGAGGGCGATGCCGGCCCTGCGGGCGAGCTCGAGCAGCATCACCGCGTCGTCCGGATCCCAGCGCTCACCGGGCGGCGACAGGGTGAGTACGCCCAGGGGCGCCTGGCGCGTCAGCAGCGGCACGCACAGCAGCGGTCTGCCGGGATCGAGCAGGGAGGGCGGCCGGTCGTCCACGCCGCGCAGCCCACCGGGGTGGTCGGCGGCGTACTGCGGCCGACCGGTGCGGGCCGCGCGCACCGCGGCGGCCGGACGGGTCGGGGGGTGGTGCGGGTCGTCGTCCTCCTCGAACAGCCAGACGTCGACCCGGGCCGCGTACCGCGGCACCAGCAGTTCGGGCAGCCGGCGCACGATCTCGCCGTGGTTCAGCGAGGCATTGAGCACCGCGCTGGCGTCCGCCAGGAAGGTCAGCCTGCGGCGGGCGTTCTCCGCCTCGTTGCGCGCCCGGTGCTCGGCGGCGAACGCCTCCCGCTGGGCACGCCCCGCCGCGTCCAGCTCGGCGTGCAGGGCCAGGACGCCCTGGTTGGTCTGGTGCAGCTCCTCCCGGTGGAAGGCGACCAGCGCCTCCTGCTCGGCGAGCCGGTCCAGCACCTGAGCCGTGTCCTCGTCGGCGCTCAGCAGCGCCTGCGCCAGATCGGCCGGATCGTCCGGCACCGTGCCTCCGGCATCCGGTCGGCCCGCCTCCGGGCAGGGGACCGTCACCTCCCAGGGAGTCTCCCCGGCGGCACTCGCGTCCGGCGGGGGGAACAGCACGACGTGCAGCACGCGCTCCTCGTCGTCCGGGCCGGGCGTGCCCGCGGTGAGCCGCCAGGTGCCGCCCTTGACCAGGCACTGCCGCAGCCGGGTGCCGAACGCCGCCGCCAGCCGGGCCCGCTCTACGGCGGGCACCCCGTGGCGGGCGGCCAGCCGCGCCAGCGAGACCCGCGCGCGTGCCGCGTCGGTCACGCTGCTGATCTGCCATACGCGCGTCATGGCCGGCCCGGTGGTACGGAGGTCAGGACGGCCACCGCGGTGTCGTCCCGCACGGGGCGGGCGGCGCTGCCCGCGTCGCGGATCGTCACCGCGGCCGTCACGGCCGGGTCGGCCGCCGTGAGACCGGGGTCCGACGGCGGGGTCCAGGAGCTGGGCAGACCGTCGGTGTGCAGGATGAGCACACTCTCGGCGGACCACGCGAGATCGTCCTCGCGCACGGTGCCGGGCCGGTGGTGGCCGACGATGCCGGGCCGGGAGAGCAGGGCACGCCACCGGTCGTCCTCGCGCAGCCGGGCCCCGATGTTGCCGATCCCCGCGAACCGCAGCCGCCCGGTGCGGGCGTCGAGCTGGGCCACCACGACGGCCGCACCCCGGGTGGCGCCCAGCTCCTCGTGCAGCCGGCGCAGTGCCTCGGCGGGGGCGAGATGGGGCCTGCGGCGCACCGCCTCCACCGCGGCGGTGGAGGCGCGTGCCGCCTCGGGGCCGTGGCCCAGCCCGTCGGCCAGCATCAGGGTGTGCCGGTCCCCGGACCTGACCCAGACCCAGGCGTCCCCCGAGTGGTCGGCCCTGGCGTAGGGGACGTTGATCCCGCCGGCCCGGATCACGGGCGTCGGCGGCCCGCCGTCGGCGTGCGGGCCGCCGGCGCCGTGCGACGGCGGGGCGCCGCCACCGACACGGGCCACCGCGACCGTGCCCCGGCCGAGCGCGCTGTGCAGAGCGAACTCGTCCGAGAGCCGTCGGCAGGTGCCGAGGCCCGCTCCCAGTGAGCGGGTCGTGCTGAACCCGTCCCGCAGCGCCTCGGCCACATCGGCGATGCCCGGCCCGTGGTCGACCGCGGCGATCTGCACGGCCGACGCCCGGTCGCCCTCGCGGAGCACGGACGGCTGCACGACGTCGATGAGCACCTCACCGTCCCGCGCGTGCTTGAGGAGATTGGTGGCGAGCTCCGTCGCGACCAGCGACACCGCGGCGGTGCTCCGCTCGTCGAGACCGGCCAGGGCCGCCGCTTCCTCGGCCGCGACCCGGACGTCCCGCACCCGGGTGGAGTCCCGCACCGGCACATCCCAGAGCCGTGGCATCAGTTCTCCTCCCGCGCGCGGGGCGGCCGGTTCACCCACGAGGTCACCCGCACCGTGGTTCCCGATCCCACTGTGCTCTCGACCTCGAACTCGTGCACCAGGCGCCGGGCGCCGCCCAGCCCCATCCCCAGCCCGTCGCCGGAGGTGTAGCCGTCGCTGAGCGCCCGGTCGAGGTCGGGGATGCCCGGCCCGGAGTCGGTGAACGTCAGCCGCAGCCCGCCGCCGAACCCGGCGGACACCCGGGAGGCGGTCATCTCCCCGCCCCCGCCGTGCACCAGGGTGTTGCGGGCCAGCTCGCTGGCGGCGGTGACCAGCTTCGTCTGGTCCACCAGCCCGAAGCCGAGCAGGGCGGCGGCCTGCCGCACATGCTGGCGCACCCACACCAGGTCCATCTCCGACCGGATGGGCAAGCGGGCCTCGACCTCCGAAGCGGCGGGCGTCACCGGTGCTCCCGGTGCTTGCCACCGGCACGGGACGGTACGACGGGCTGCTCGAGCAGCGCCATCGCCGCCTCGGTGTCGAGCGCGGTACGCAGCCCCGGCAGCGTCAGTCCCAGCTCCACCAGGGTGATGGCGACCGCCGGCCGCATTCCGGCCAGGACGGTCCGCGCGGCCAGCAGCGACGACTGCGCCGCGATCTCGGCGAGCACCCGCCCCAGGAAGGAGTCGACGATCTCCACGCCGGAGATGTCGATCACCACCCCCGTGACCCCGCTGCTCACGATGGTCTCCGACAGGTCCTGCTGGAGCTGCTGGGCCGTGCTGTCGTGCAGGTCGCCCTGGAGAGTCACCAGAAGCACGCCGCCGAGCCTCAGCACCGGCACATGTCCCGCGACCGGGCGGGAGAACGCCTCGCTCACCGGCGGCCCGCACTGCCGGCCGTCGTGCTCACGACGTCGACGCCCAGCTCGTGCAGGCAGTAGCCCAGCGCGTCGGCGAGGCTCGCCCGGGTGAGTACCGAGCCGAGGTCGAGACCCAGGTGGACCATGGTCTGCGCGATCGCCGGACGAATACCGGAGACGATGCACTCCGCGCCCATCAGCCGGGCCGCCGCGACCGTCTTCATCAGATGCTGCGCCACCAGCGAGTCGACCGTCGGCACCCCGGTGATGTCGAGGATCGCGAACCGGGCGTGCTGGTCGACCACCGCGTTCAGCAGCGTCTCCATCACGACCTGGCTGCGGGCGCTGTCGAGCGTCCCGATCAGCGGGACCGCGACGATCCCGTCCCAGAGCTTGATGACCGGCGTCGCCACCTCCAGCAGCTGCAGACGCTGCCGGTCGATGAGCTCCTGCCCCTCGCTCAGAGCCGTCTGCATGGCCACCACGCGCAGGGTGCCCATGAGCACGCTCAGCGTGGTCGCGCACTCCCGCAGCTCCTCGGACGGGGCCTGGGCCAGGTCGGCGGCGAGGAGGTTCTCGACCGGCGGCCACAGGGCGGCCAGCTCGTTCGACACCTGCGTGGCGGACAGCCCCGCGCGGCTGCGGGCCGCGGTCATCCGGGCCAGCTGCTCGCGGACACCGGTGAACCCGGCGGCGTCGGAGTCCTCGACCCGCTGGGCGTCGGCGACCTGGGCCAGGGCGTCGACGACCGCCTTGCCGGCCTCCACCGCCTCGTCGCGCGAGAGGGTGAACACCGCACGGAACAAGGGCTCGTCCGCCCACCGCTGGGCGATCTGCTCACGCCGCCGCCGCAGGAAGTCCCTGACCTCGAGCGTCGGCGTCCCGAGTGGTTCGCCCGCTTCGTGCTCAGGCACCTGTGTCTCCTCATCGTCGTTGCCGCACCGAGCCGGTGAAGGATCCGAGACGGTGCTGTGACCTTGCCGGGCGACCACTCTAACGACGCCCCGAGCCTCTCAGGAACCGGGCTCCCGCGGTGCGCCGGACAGGGAGTCGACGCGCTCCAGCGCCTCCTCGGCGCTCTCGGACAACGGGACCGTGATGCTCACCCCGGTCAGGTCCAGGACGCGGCGCACCGCGGGGGGAGGGGAGATGATGTGCACGCTCCCCGGCAGATCACGGGCCTCCTGATAGACCCGCAGGACGATGTTCATGCCGGACGAGTCCATGAAGGGGACCGCCGACAGGTCCAGCAGGAAGTGCCGGCGCCCGTGATGGAACTGGTTGGCCAGGTGGTGCTGGAACTCCTTCGCGGTGTCGGCGTCCAGGTATCCCCGAACCGTCAGCAGGACGGCGTCCTCCCGGGGCACGGTCACCTCGACGGACAGCGGGTTCGGAACCATCGACACGAATTGCCTCCCAGATTTCCGGACGGACCGGCGACCGGATGCGGCCGCACACGCGGCCGCCTACCCCCGCATCGCCGTGGCATGCGGTGCCCCGCACCCCGGCCGGCCGCCGCCCGGGGCCGGTTTTGGGGCGGCGCCCGCCGAATGCACCGGCTCCAGCCGGGTAGTTGGCTGCTGTGGAGACGGTCGGGCCGACGAGGGAGCCCGCCCGCTCCGGAAGCATCGTCCACCGGGGAGGCAAGGAGCAGCGTGCCCATCGAGAGCATCTGGTCATACGCGCCGGAGCTGGGTCCCGCCCAGGGGCAGGGTCCGGACCTGACGGGATACACCGTCGCCGCGAGCGACGGCACCATCGGCCATGTGGACCGGCAGGCCGACCACCACTCCATGCGGCACCTGGTCGTCGACACCGGCGTCTGGGTGTTCGGCCGGAGCCTTCTCGTACCGGTCGGCGTCATCACCGCCGTCGACGCCGGCGAGCGGAGGATAACGGTGTCCTGCACGAGGGCACAGGTGAAGGCGGCGCCCCGGTTCAGGACCGACAGCGAGACCATGGACCCCGAGTACCTCACGGCGGTCGGCGAGTACTACCGGAGGCTGCCCGGCCCGGTCTGCTGAGCACCGCCGGGCGGACCCGCCCGGCGGCCCCCGCCGGCCCCGTCCGCGGCCGTCACCAGGGCAGGAACACATGGATGTCCTTGCCGTGGTCGGTACCGACGACGCTGACCTGGTCGCACAGCGTGTGGATCAGGTGCCAGCCGATCCCGCCCCCGCCGCGGCTGGGCCGGAAGGGCCGGGGCGCGGGCACGGTGGTGCTCGTGTCGTGCATCACCACGTGCACCCCGTCGAACGTCCGGCGCAACCGCATCTCGAAGGGGCCCGGCGCGTACTGGACCGCGTTGGCGGCCAGTTCCGTGACCACCAGGAGGATGTCGTCCCAGTGCTCCGGAGCCGCCGGCGCGGACACGCGGGCCAGGTCGAAGAGGAACTCCTCCGCCACCAGGCGTGCGTCGGTGACGTCGTGCAGCTCCCCGTGGAAGCCGGCGACGCGGTCCGTGATCTCCTCGGCGGCCAGTGACTTGTCCCTACGCGGCTCGGATGCCATGTCGCCTTCCCTGCCCCGGATCCGACGGGCAGCCGTTCATGTGGCTCGTTCCCTTTCCTTCGTCTCCCTGGTCTGTGGGTTCCCGGGCCGGCGGAGCCTACGCGCCCGTATGCCCGTGCGCGGTGGGTGATCCCCACTACACTCCGGCGACCCGCGCCGCACAGTCAGCGGAAGACGTTGTCCGAGTCGTCCCAGACCGACGGCTCCTCCGGCGCCGGGGCCCGTCTCGGACGCGAACGCGAGTGGTACATCGCGTCGATCTCCAGCGCGTGGCGTCGCACGATCTCGTCCCGGCGCAGTTTCATCGACGGCGTCAGCAGCCCGTTGGTCACGTCGAAGGGCTCCGCCAGTACCCGGAACACCCGGATCGACTCCGAACGCGACACACTGCTGTTCGCCGCGGCGACCGCCCGCGCGATCTCCTCGTGCAGCGCGTTCTCCTCCCGGGCCTCCCGGGTCGGCGCGTCGCCCGGCGGGGAGAGAACCGCCCGCCAGTGCGTCAGGAACTCCGGGTCCAGGGTGATCAGCGCCCCCACACAGGGCCGGTCGTCGCCCACGACGACGGCCTGGTGGACGAGGGGGTGCATCCGCAGCCGCTGTTCCAGGGCCGCCGGCGCGACGCTCTTGCCGCTGCTGGTGATGATGATGTCCTTCTTGCGGCCGGTGATCGTCAGATAGCCCTCCGGGTCCACCCGGCCGAGGTCCCCCGTCGACAGCCAGCCGCCGGCCAGCACGGCCAGGGTGGCGGCCTCGTCGCCCAGGTAGCCCTGGAACACCGACGGCCCGCGCACCAGGATCTCCCCGTCCTCGGCGACCCTGATCTCGCTGCCCGGCAGCGCCCGCCCGACGGTGCCGGACTTCTCCCTGCCGAGCGGCTGCATCGTCACCCCGCCACCGGTCTCGGTGAGCCCGTAGCCGTCGTGGACGTAGATGCCGATGCCCTCGTAGAAGAGGGACAGGTCACGGTCGAGGGTCGAGCCACCCGAGGTGGCCCGGCGCACCCGGCCGCCCAGCGCGGCCCGCAGCTTGCGGTAGACCGTGCGCTCGTACAGGGAGTGCTGCAGCCGCAGGTCGAGGCCGGGCCCCGGGCCCCGGCCCAGCCGCTGCCGCTCCACGGCGGCGGCGAAGTCGCGGGCCGTGTCGGCGGCCCGCTCGAACAGCGTTCCGCGCCCGGCCTGCTGGGCGGCGCGCAGGAAGTTCTTGTAGATCTTCTCCAGCAGGGAGGGGACCGCGTGCAGATAGGTGGGCCGCAGGGTGCGCAGGGCCGAGGAGAGGGACTCCGTGCTGATGTCGGGTTCGTGCCCCATCAGCAGGCCGCCGCGCACGCACAGGCCCTGGACCATCAGCCCGTACACATGGGAGAACGGCAGATAGGCGAGGAGCACGGGCTGCTCCCCCGGCGGAGCCGCCGTGTGGGCCCAGCCCTCCAGCAGGGTGTCGCAGGAGGCGGCCAGATTGCGGTGGCTCAGGGCGCACCCCATCGCGTGCCCCGAGGTGCCGGAGGTGTAGGCGATCACGGCCGTCGAGTCCGGCAGCACGATCCGGCGCAGCGAGTCGACCATGGCCGCCGGTATGTACTCGCCGCGCGCCACCAGCTGGTCCAGCGCCCCCGAGTCCAGCTGCCAGACGTGCCGCAGCCGCGGCAGCGCGGCACACACGGACCCGACGGTCATCACCCCCTGCTCGTCCTCGACCATCACGGCCACGCAGTCGGACTCCCGGAGGATCCACTCCACCTGCTCGCGTGAGGAGGACGGATAGACGGGGACGACCTCGGCGCCCACGGTCCACAGCGCGTAGCACAGGACCGTCCACTCGTAGCGGGTGCGCGCCATGATCGCCACGCGGTCGCCCGGGGACAGCCCCGAGGCGACCAGCCCCTTGGCCAGGTCGACGACCTGGTCGCGGAACTCCAGCGCGGTGACCTTCTCCCAGGTCGTGGAGGCCGGGTCGGCGCGGCGGGCGAGCATCGGCAGGGTGGGGCTCTCGGCGGCCGTCTCGAAGAGACTGTCCGCGAGGCCGCCCGTCAGGGGCGAGGCGGCCCAGGGAGCGAGAGCGGGGTCGCGCATGCACTGCTCCTGACATGTACGGGCTGTGACTCGACCGACGAGCAGGGTCATCGGCGGTGCCTGAATGTAGCCGAGCCGGGGCGTTCCGGGGCCGGGATCGCGGGAAGTGTGGCCACACCGATGACCTCGGAACTTCCCGTGCCCCCGGACCGCACGGGAACCGCACGGTTCGGCGTCCCCGGACCGGGGCGTACGCATGGCCCCGGACAGGGCGCACACATGACCCCGGACGGAGCCGATGGTGATGATCACCACGCCCGTGTATACCGCACACGGCCGCACGGGGCATCTCCGGGCCCACCCTTACGGACCGTCAGAACACCTCGTACCCACGCCGGTTGCCGTCCGGCGCGGGTACAGGGCGGGGTGCCGCCGGGTCTCACCGGACGTCGGGCACCAGCCACACCGTCGCCAGGGGCGGGAGCGTGATCCGGACGCAGCCGTCCTCGGGCTTGACCGGGTCCGGGTTGGTGACGTCACCGCCGCCGTAGCGGGCCGCGTCCGTGTTGAGGACCTCCTGCCAGGCGCTCACCTCGTCGGGCACGCCGAGCCGGTACCCGTGCCGGACGACCGGGGAGAAGTTCGACACCGAGAGCAGCGGCCGCTCCTCGGCGTCGAACCGCAGGAACGCGAACACGTTGTCCTCGGCCGCGTCCACCGAGACCCAGCGGAAGCCCGCCGGGTCGGTGTCCCGCTGCCACAGCGCCTCCGTCGCGCGGTAACGGGTGTTGAGGTCACGCACCAGGTCCTGGACCCCGCGGTGGTCACCCGCCGAGTGGTACGCGTCGTCCAGCAGCCACCACTCCGGGCCGTGCTGCTCGGACCATTCGGCGCCCTGCGCGAACTCCTGTCCCATGAACAGCAGTTGCTTGCCCGGGTGGGCCCACATGAAGCCGAGGTAGGCCCGGGTGTTCGCCCGGCGCTGCCACCAGTCGCCGGGCATCTTCGACACCAGGGCCTGCTTGCCGTGCACCACCTCGTCGTGCGAGATCGGCAGCACGTAGTTCTCGCTGTAGGCGTACACCATCGAGAACGTCATCTCGTGGTGGTGGTACTTGCGGTGGACCGGCTCGTGGGAGACGTACTCGAGCGAGTCGTGCATCCAGCCCATGTTCCACTTCAGGCCGAACCCCAGCCCGCCGGTGTCGGTGGACCGGGTCACCCCGCCCCACGCGGTCGACTCCTCCGCGATCGTCACCACGCCGGGGCAGCGCCGGTACACGGTCGCGTTCATCTCCTGGAGGAACGCCACCGCGGCCAGGTCCTCCCGGCCGCCGTGCGCATTGGCCTCCCACTGGCCTGAGTCCCGTGAGTAGTCCAGGTAGAGCATGGAGGCGACGGCGTCCACGCGCAGCCCGTCGATGTGGAACTCCTGGCACCAGTACACGGCGTTGGCGACCAGGAAGTTGCGCACCTCGGTACGGGCGAAGTCGAACGTGTACGTGCCCCAGTCCGGGTGCTCGGCCCGCCGGGCGTCCCCCGGTTCGTACAGCGGGTCCCCGTCGAACCGGGCCAGCGCCCAGTCGTCCTTCGGGAAGTGGGCCGGCACCCAGTCCATGATCACGCCGATCCCGGCCCGGTGCAGGGCGTCGATCAGGTACTTGAAGTCGTCCGGGGTGCCGAGCCGGGCCGTGGGCGCGTAGAACCCGGTGACCTGGTAGCCCCAGGAGGGACCGTAGGGATGCTCGGCGACCGGCATCAGCTCGACATGGGTGAACCCGAGGTCCTTCACGTACGCGGGCAGTTCGTCGGCGAGTTGACGGTAGGTCAGACCGGGCCGCCAGGAGGGCAGATGCACCTCGTACACCGAGAACGGGGCCTCGTGCACGGACACACCGGCCCGCCGCTCCAGCCATTCGGCGTCGTCCCACTCGTACCGCGAGGACGTCACGATCGACGCGGTGTTCGGCGGTTCCTCCGCGAGGCGTGCCATCGGGTCCGCCTTGAGGGCCAGGTGACCGTACCGGGAGTGCACCTCGAACTTGTAACGGGCGCCCTCGCCGATCCCCGGCAGGAACAGCTCCCACACCCCGGAGGCACCGAGCGAGCGCATCGGGAACGCCGTGCCGTCCCAGCAGGTGAAGTCCCCGGCGACCCGCACCCCCTGCGCGTTCGGCGCCCACACGGTGAAGCGGGTGCCGCTCACGCCCTGGTGGGTCATGGGGTGCGCGCCGAGCGCGGTCCACAGCTCCTCGTGCCGTCCCTCGCCGATCAGGTGCAGGTCGAACTCGCCCAGCGCGGGCGGCATCCGGTACGGGTCGTGCACCTCCACGGCGTCCTCGTCCCCGTACGCCACCGCCAGGGTGTACGCGGGGATCGCGTCCAGCGGCAGGACCACGGAGAACAGGCCGTCGCCCTCCGAGACGAGCGGGACGCGCTCGCCGCCGGTGACCACGCTCACCGACCGCGCGAAGGGGCGCAGCGCCCGGAAGGCGATGCCGCCCGGCACCGGGTGCGCGCCGAGCAGCGCGTGCGGATCGTGGTGGGCGCCCGCCAACAGGCGCCCCCGGTCGGTGGGATCGAGGGCGGGAGCGGTCCCGTGTGCCGCCGGAGCGGACGGGGCGGGCCCGGCCGACTCGGGAAGCGGGGTGTCATGCAGGGCCACGGCTTCAGTCTCCTCTCACGGCGAGGCGCTCGATCGCCGCCATGGGTACGGGCAGCCAGTCGGGTCGGTGCCGGGCCTCGTACAGCACCTCGTACACGGCACGGTCCGTCTCGTAGGCGCGGAGCAGCCCGTGCTTCTTTCGCGGGTCCCAGCCGGAGCGCGTCGCGTAGCCCGCGCAGTAGGCCTCGCGGCAGCGGCGCGCCCACTCCGGGCGCCAGGGGCGCCGCTGGCGGGCGGCGTAGTCGAACGAGCGCAGCATCCCGGCGATGTCCCGCAGGGGGGAGTGGGCGCTGCGCCGTTCGGCGAGCGGCCGGGACGGCTCGCCCTCGAAGTCGATGACGAACCAGTCGCGCCCGGCCTGCAGCACCTGCCCGAGGTGCAGGTCGCCGTGGATGCGCTGGGCGGCCGGGCCGGGGTCGCAGACCGCGAGCGCGGCGAACGCGGCCTGCAGGCCGGGCACGAACGGCCGGAGGACGGGGACGGAGTGCGCGGCGGCCGTCAGTCGCTCGGTCATCGCCGCCGCCGTCAGTCCGTTCTCCCCGGGGCCGCCGACGGGGAAGGCCGAGGCCAGTGCCAGGTGCACGTCCGCCGTGGCCCGGCCGAGGGCGTGCGACTGGGCGGTGAAGTCGTCCCCGGAAGCCAGTGCGTCCAGGGCCAGTGTCCAGCCGTCGGAGGCGTTCCGCAGGAACGGCTGGAGGACACCGAGCGTCGCCTTGAACGGATGCGTGGTGCGCAACCAGGCCACCGGGGCGGGGACCCGGTGGCAGCCCTGCCGGGACAGCGCGCCCGGTACCTCCAGATCCGGGTTGACCCCGGGCTGGATCCGCCGGAAGACCTTCAGGATGAACTCCTCGCCGTACACCAGCGAGGAGTTGGACTGCTCGGCGTCCAGCAGGCGCGGTACCAGCCCGGCGCCGGGCCCCGGCTGGGCCGCGTCGCACTCGAAGCGCAGAGGTCCGGTCGTGCCGGGGTACCGCAGCCGTTCCAGGAGCAGCTGGGCCGAACGGGGGTCGTGGAGGGCGTCGTAGACCGTCCGCCCGGCCAGCGGTCCGTCCTGCACCCTGCCGATGAGGGCCCGGCCGAGGCGCGGCGCCGGGTGTTCCCGTACGCCGAGGAGGAGCTGGTAGCAGTCACCGGCCCAGGGAGTGTTGCCGGGGGAGGGCACGCCGCCGTGGCCCGCGTGGACCAGCAGGTGCAGACAGCCCGGGAACAGTTCCGTCATCGACAGCACATGGAGGTCGGTGACGGGGCGGTCCTTGCCGGCGAACCAGCGCTGCCCCGGCAGCCACTCGCGCAGCAGCCCGGTGAACGACTCCATGGACCCGGCGGGTGCGCTGCGCGGGCGCAGGAATGCGGTCTTCGTCATGGTGACGCCTCCTCTCGTCGGCGCACGCTCACAGTCGTCGGCCGATGCGGGGTCGGGGTGCGGTTCGGGCGAGCCGGAACCAGTAGAAGCCGTGGCCCCCCAGGGTCAGCAGGTAGGGCAGCTCACCGACGGCCGGGAAGCGCACCCCGCCGAACAGCTCGACCGGGTGCCGGCCCGCGAAGGCGCTCAGGTCGAGCTCGGTGGGCTGGGCGAAGCGGGA
>NZ_JBSGHG010000037.1:0-67399 GCF_053604275.1 Streptomyces sp. NPDC004051
ACCCCCCGGGCCATGCGTTCGACAGGGGGGACCAGTCATGCCGGCTCCAGAGGCCGGGAGCCCCATTGCGGGGCCACGAAAAAGGTAATGGGGGGGGACAGGGGTGCCGAGGCGAGACGTGTGGCGACGGCCGCATACCATCGATACCAGACCCTCCCGTCCGGCAGGCACGGGAAACGCAGCGACGAGGGGACACCGGTGGACGCAAGCGGCGGACGCGGGCAGCCGCGATCCGGCAACGACGAGTCGGCCGAGCGCCCCGGGGGGGCCCCGGCGGGCGCACCCCCCACGGACGGGGGCCGCTTCGACCCGCCCGAAACCACCCCGAGCACCCCCGACGAGCACACCGCCGACCGTGATCCGTCGGCCTCCGGCGACGCCCCGTCACGGACCGGCGGCACTCCGACGGACACCGGGACCGCGCCCCGCAACGGGGAACCCGCGGAGCCTCCCGGCCCGGACCGTCCGGGGGAGCCCGGCGAGTCGAGTCGGCCCGCCGAGCCCCACGGCACCGAGCGCACCCTCGCCCACTCCGGATCCGGCCAGGGGACCGCACCGCGTCCCCCGGAGCAGCAGCGCGGTGGACTGCTGATGGGACGCCCCTTCGGCGTGCCCGTCTACGTCGCCCCCAGCTGGTTCCTCGTCGCCATCCTGATCACCTGGGTGTTCGGCGGCCAGATCGACCGCGTGCTGCCCGAACTCGGCGCCGCCAGCTATCTGGTCTCACTGTTCTTCGCCGTCGCCTTCTACGCCTCCGTACTCGTCCACGAACTGGCCCACACCCTCGCCGCCCTCCGCTTCAAGCTGCCGGTGCGCCGCATCCAGCTCCAGTTCTTCGGCGGCGTCTCCGAGATCGAGAAGGAGGCGGAGACCCCCGGGCGGGAGTTCGTGCTCGCCTTCGTCGGCCCCCTGCTCTCCCTCGTCCTGTCCGGCCTGTTCTACGTCGCCCTGCTCGCCGTCGAACCCAGCTCCGTCCCCGGCGTCCTGCTGGCCGGCCTGATGATCTCCAACCTCATCGTGGCCGTCTTCAACCTCCTGCCCGGCCTCCCTCTCGACGGCGGACGCATGCTCCGCGCGGTCGTCTGGAAACTCACCGGCAAGCCGATGAGCGGTACCGTCGCCGCCGCCTGGGTGGGCCGCGTCCTCGCCGTCTCCGTCCTGATCGGCCTTCCCCTGCTGACCCAGTCCGGAGCCCTGGGCTCCGCCGCCGAGGACAGCGTCGGCATGGACACCGTCCTCGACGCGCTGCTCGCCGCCATCCTCGCCGCGATCATCTGGACCGGCGCCGGCAACAGCCTGCGCATGGCCCGCCTGCGCGAACACCTTCCCGAACTGCGCGCCCGCGCCCTCACCCGCCGCGCGGTGCCCGTCGAGACGGACACCCCGCTCTCCGAGGCCCTGCGCCGTGCCAACGCCGCCGGGGCCCGGGCCCTGGTCGTCGTCGGACCCGACGGCGCCCCGCTCTCCCTGGTGCGCGAGGCCGCCATCGTCGGGGTACCCGAACACCGCCGCCCCTGGGTCCCGGTCAGCGGACTCGCCCAGGACCTCACCGACGGCATGCGCGTCTCGGCCGAGCTCGCGGGGGAGGACCTCCTCGAGGCCCTGCGCGCCGCTCCCGCCACCGAGTACCTGGTCGTCGAGGCCACCGGCGAGATCTACGGCGTCCTGTCCGCGGCCGACGTCGAGCGGGCCTTCGTCAAGGCCATGGCCCGCCCCGCCTGACGGCCGCCCCGCCCTCGGGTGGTCAGGGGCCCACGGCGGGACCGGTAGGCTGGTCACATGTCCGAACCGACCGGTGCCGCCCGCCGCCGTGGGCCCTTCAAGGTCGGGGACCAGGTACAGCTGACCGACCCCAAGGGCCGTCACTACACGTTCACGCTCGAGGGCGGGAAGAACTTCCACACCCACAAGGGTTCCTTCCCCCACGACGAACTGATCGGCGCACCCGAGGGCAGCGTTGTCCGCACCACCGGGAACGTCGCCTACCTCGCGCTGCGTCCCCTGCTCCCCGACTACGTCCTGTCCATGCCCCGCGGGGCAGCCGTCGTCTACCCCAAGGACGCGGGGCAGATCCTCGCCTTCGCCGACATCTTCCCCGGCGCCCGCGTCGTGGAGGCAGGCGTGGGCTCCGGCTCGCTCAGCAGCTTCCTGCTGCGCGCCATCGGCGACCAGGGCATGCTGCACAGCTACGAACGCCGCGAGGATTTCGCCGAGATCGCCCAGGCCAACGTGGAGCGCTACTTCGGCGGCCCGCACCCCGCCTGGCAGCTCACCGTCGGCGACCTCCAGGACAACCTGTCCGACACCGACGTCGACCGCGTCGTCCTCGACATGCTGGCCCCCTGGGAATGCCTGGAGGCCGTCTCCAAGGCACTCGTCCCCGGCGGCATCCTCTGCTGCTACGTCGCGACCACGACCCAGCTCGCCCGGACCGTCGAGTCCATCCGCGAGATCGGCTCCTTCAACGAGCCGACCGCCTGGGAATCCATGATCCGCAACTGGCACATCGAGGGACTGGCCGTCCGCCCGGACCACCGGATGATCGGCCACACCGGCTTCCTGCTCACCGCCCGCCGCCTCGCCGACGGGGTCGAGCCCCCCATGCGCCGACGCCGCCCCGCCAAGGGCGCCTACGGCGAGGACTACTCGGGACCCAACGCCGAGGCGGGCACCGCCCGCTGACCCGTTCCGCCACGAACCGTCCCACGACAACGCACCGGCGCCGTGGCGCAGTTCCCGGACCGCACCGGGAACTGCGCCACGGCGCCCTCATGTTGACGCGACGGCGGCCGGTGTCCTCCGGGGCCCCGCACCGCAACCGCGCACCCCGGCGTTCCCCTGCACTGTGACGTGTGGCACGATGCTGGCCACCCCCACCGGCACAGCCCTCACAGGAGACACTCCTCGTGCAGTCATCCGCCGTTCCGGAACTCGCCCACACGCACACCCGCCCGATCCACTGGGTGGCCACCGCCACGGCCGTCGCCGGAGTCGTGGCGCTCTCCGGCCTGCTGCAGCCCGGAGCCGCGACCGCGGCCCAGACACCCGATCCGCAGACCCCGCGGACCAAAAGCGCCCCGGTGCAGATCGCCCCGCCGGACCCCGCGGACGTCGAGTTCCCGATCGAGTGCGGTCCGGTGCGGGCCGTGGTCAAGAAGGAGGCGGCCGGCGACCTCGACGGCGACGGACGGCCCGAGACCGTGGCGGTCGTCCACTGCGACGCACCCATGGGCACCCCGCCCGACGGCATGTACGTCCTGACCGAGGCCGCCGGAGGCGGCGCACCACGTGTGGTGGCCACCCTCGTCGACCCCAAGGACCGCACCAACGTGGACGACTTCGCCGTGCGTGACGGCGAGATCACCGCGGCGCTCCTCGGCTACTCGTCCTCCGACGTACCCAGTTGCTGCCCCGACGTGCGCAAGAGCCTGAAGTGGCACTGGGACGACGGTGCGTTCGTCCGCTCCGCGCCCTCCGACGCCCGGAGCGTGTGAACCACACGCTCCGGGCGGTGAGGGCGACCACCCGAGAAGCCGGAGAATTCCGGGAGGCCGGACAGTGGTGACGGAAGGCGTCGAAGCGGTCACCCGGCGTCCGGGCCGTACACCTCCACGCCGTCGGCCACGCGCCGCACGTGGATGCACTCGCCCGGACACTCCTTCGCCGAGTCGACCACATCCGCGAGAACCGGCAGCGGCACCCGCGCCGTCGCCCCCTCGGCCTGCAACAACTCGTCGTCCGGGCCCTTCACATAAGCCAGGCCGTCGATGTCCAGCTCGAACACCTCGGGCGCGTACTGCGCGCAGATGCCGTCACCGGTACACAGGTCCTGGTCGATCCAGACCTCCAGGGCCTCGGCGTCGACCCCGGCCTCCTGCTGCACGCTCATCTCCCCTGCCGTCTTTCGCGTCGGGCCGAACGGGAATCCGGCCAGCTCCGACGGGTGTTGAACATATCGACCCTACCTCCGCCGGGGTTCCCGTCACCCTCGGTGGGTATTCCCCTGGCGTGAGGGAGAGCGCAAGGGTGAAGATCGGACACACCCCGACCGTCTTTGTGATCTAGGGGTTTCAATCGACACCCGCCCAGGTAGGGTCTGGAAGCGTCCAGCTCCCCTTGGAGGAGGTGAGGACCGTGGCAGCCCACGACGACGACATGAACCGCGGCATCCGCCCGGGACGCGGGTCCGACGACCCGGCCGGGCAGATCGCCTATCTCGAGCAGGAGATCGCCGTCCTGCGCCGCAAGCTCGCCGACTCTCCGCGACACACGAGGATTCTCGAAGAGCGGATCGTCGAGCTGCAGACCAACCTGGCCGGCGTGTCCGCCCAGAACGAACGACTCGCCGGCACGCTCCGCGAGGCCCGCGACCAGATCGTGGCCCTCAAGGAGGAAGTGGACCGGCTGGCCCAGCCGCCGGCCGGCTTCGGGGTTTTCCTCCTGGCGAACGAGGACGGCACCGCCGACATCTTCACCGGCGGTAGAAAGCTCCGGGTGAACGTCAGCCCGAGCGTCGACCTCGACGAGCTCCGGCGTGGCCAGGAAGTGATGCTCAACGAAGCGCTCAACGTGGTCGAGGCCATGGAGTTCGAGCGCGTCGGTGACATCGTCACCCTCAAGGAGATCCTCGAGGACGGGGAACGCGCCCTCGTCCTCGGCCACACCGACGAGGAGCGGGTGGTCCGGCTCGCCGAACCCCTGCTGGGCATCACCATCCGCCCCGGTGACGCCCTCCTGCTCGAACCCCGCTCCGGGTACGTCTACGAGATCGTCCCGAAGAGCGAGGTCGAGGAGCTCGTCCTCGAGGAAGTCCCCGACATCGGCTACGAGCAGATCGGCGGCCTCGGCAACCAGATCGAAGCCATCCGCGACGCCGTCGAGCTGCCCTACCTCTACCCGGACCTGTTCAGGGAGCACGAACTGCGCCCGCCCAAGGGCGTACTGCTCTACGGGCCCCCCGGATGCGGCAAGACGCTCATCGCCAAGGCCGTCGCCAACTCGCTGGCCAAGAAGGTCGCCGAGGTCACCGGCCAGGCCGCCGGCAAGAGCTTCTTCCTCAACATCAAGGGCCCCGAGCTGCTGAACAAGTACGTCGGCGAGACCGAGCGGCAGATCCGCCTGGTCTTCCAGCGGGCCCGTGAGAAGGCCAGCGAGGGCACCCCCGTCATCGTCTTCTTCGACGAGATGGAATCCCTCTTCCGCACCCGCGGCTCCGGCGTCAGCTCCGACGTGGAGAACACCATCGTCCCGCAGCTCCTCGCCGAGATCGACGGCGTGGAGGGCCTGCAGAACGTGGTCGTGATCGGCGCCTCCAACCGCGAGGACATGATCGACCCCGCCATCCTGCGGCCCGGCCGGCTCGATGTGAAGATCAAGATCGAACGTCCGGACGCCGAGGCGGCCAAGGACATCTTCGGCAAGTACCTCACCCAGCGCCTCCCGCTGCACGGCGACGACGTCGCCGAGCACGGCGGCGACAGGGGCATGACGGTCCAGAGCATGATCCAGACCGCGGTGGAACAGATGTACGCCGAGAGCGAGGAGAACCGCTTCCTGGAAGTCACGTACGCCAACGGAGACAAGGAAGTCCTCTACTTCAAGGACTTCAACTCCGGCGCCATGATCGAGAACATCGTCGGCCGCGCCAAGAAGATGGCGATCAAGGACTTCCTCGAGAAGAGCCAGAAGGGTCTCCGCGTCTCCCACCTGCTCCAGGCATGTGTGGACGAGTTCAAGGAGAACGAGGACCTGCCCAACACCACCAACCCCGACGACTGGGCCCGAATCTCCGGTAAGAAGGGTGAGCGGATTGTTTACATCCGCACCCTCATCACCGGAAAGCAGGGCGCGGACACGGGACGCTCCATCGACACGGTGGCAAACACCGGTCAATACCTGTAAAAAGCAGGGCGGCTGCGGGTGCCCTCGACGGGTACCCGCAGCCGACTGCTTTCCGGGAGACGACCGGGAACACGGCAAAGAGGCAAATGATCTCCCCACCAGCGCAAAGGCGTTCTAGGCTCTTCGGTACCGCCGAGTCGCGCAGTGCGGGGACGGGCACCGCACACGCACGGAGCGCCAGCGGTACTTGAGCAGCGCCCCCGACCGGGGACGCCGCCGGGCAAGGAGGGCCGCATGACTGTACGGCGAGTAATGGGCATCGAGACGGAGTACGGGATCTCCGTCCCCGGCCACCCCAACGCCAATGCCATGCTCACCTCGTCCCAGATCGTGAACGCCTACGCGGCGGCGATGCACCGGGCCCGCCGGGCCCGCTGGGACTTCGAGGAGGAGAACCCGCTGCGCGACGCACGAGGCTTCGACCTCGCACGCGAGGCCGCCGACGCCAGCCAGCTCACCGACGAGGACATCGGCCTGGCCAACGTCATCCTCACCAACGGCGCGCGACTCTACGTCGACCACGCGCACCCTGAATACAGCGCCCCGGAGGTCACCAACCCCCGCGACGCCGTCCTCTGGGACAAGGCCGGCGAACGCATCATGGCCGAGGCCGCGGAGCGGGCGGCGGCGCTCCCCGGGGCCCAGCCCATCCACCTGTACAAGAACAACACCGACAACAAGGGCGCCTCCTACGGCACCCACGAGAACTACCTGATGAGGCGGGAGACCCCGTTCTCGGACATCGTCCGCCACCTCACCCCGTTCTTCGTCTCCCGCCAGGTCTTCACCGGTGCGGGCCGCGTCGGCATCGGCCAGGACGGGCACGAGCACGGCTTCCAGCTCAGCCAGCGCGCGGACTACTTCGAGGTCGAGGTCGGCCTCGAGACCACGCTGAAGCGCCCCATCATCAACACCCGCGACGAACCGCACGCCGACGCCGAGAAGCACCGCCGGCTCCACGTGATCATCGGCGACGCGAACCTGTCCGAGATCTCCACCTACCTGAAGCTCGGCACGACCGCGCTCGTCCTGTCGATGATCGAGGACGGCTTCATCGCCGTGGACCTCGCGGTCGACCAGCCCGTACGGACGCTGCACCAGATCTCGCACGACCCGACCCTGAAACGGCTCGTCACCCTCCGCAGCGGCCGCACACTCACCGCCGTCCAGCTCCAGATGGAGTACTACGAGCTCTCCCGCAAATACGTCGAGGAACGGTACGGGGCCGACGCCGACGACCAGACCAAGGACGTCCTGGCCCGCTGGGAGGACACCCTCAACCGCCTGGAGAACGACCCCATGAGCCTGGCCGGCGAGCTGGACTGGGTCGCCAAGCGGGAACTCATGGAGGGCTACCGGCGCAGGGACGACCTGGACTGGGACGCCGCCCGTCTGCACCTCGTCGACCTCCAGTACGCCGACGTACGCCCCGACAAGGGGCTCTACAACCGTCTGGTCGCCCGCGGCCGCATGAAGCGGCTGCTGGACGAGAGGGAGATCGAGCGGGCCCGGACGAAGCCGCCGGAGGACACCCGCGCCTACTTCCGCGGACGCTGCCTGGAACAGTACGCGGACGATGTGGCGGCGGCCTCCTGGGACTCGGTGATCTTCGATCTGCCGGGCCGGGACTCGCTCCAGCGCGTCCCAACCCTGGAACCGCTTCGCGGAACGCGTAATCACGTCAAGGAGCTCCTGGACCGCTGCCGCACGGCAGAAGACCTGGTCAGGGTGTTGTCCGGGAACTGAACCACGATCCGGGAACCCGGGAGGGGCCGGCCAGGCGGGGTGGAAGACCCCGGAGCCGGGAATCATCGAGACGGTCCCCGTACGTTGGAGCAAGTACGGGGGCACGGTCGGACCAGGCTTGTAGGGTCTGATCAACACTGATCGGCGCAATGCCGACCATGTCGGGCGAGCTGAGCGGGGTGAGGGTTATGGCAACGAAGGACACCGGCGGCGGGCAGCAGAAGGCCACACGCTCCACGGAGGAGGTCGAGGAGCAGGCGCAGGACGCGCAGGCCTCCGAGGACCTCAAGGAGCGCCAGGAGAAACTGAACGACGACGTGGACTCCGTACTCGACGAGATCGACGACGTGCTTGAGGAGAATGCCGAGGACTTCGTACGGTCCTTCGTTCAAAAGGGCGGCCAGTAGGCCGGATCGACCTTCGTTTCGAAGGTCGCGGCTCAGGGTCGTGGGTACGGGGGAGTAGCTGGTGAAACGCTGCCCGCGGTGCGTCGGTCCGCACCGCGGGCGGCCTTCGCCGGTGGCGGAATGCCCCGGCCATACATGTGGATCACTGCCGCAAGACGGGTAGGGTCCGTGGCGTACCGTGCATCAACTGCAATTCGGCCATCGGCAAGTTGGGAGACGATCCCGACGCCATTCGTCGGGCTGCCGCCTATCTGGAGGGAACCTCGTGGAAGCCAACACTCCTAGCACCGGGCGGCTGCCGGCCGCCTTCCTGACGCCAGGGTCTTCCTCCTTCATGGACTTCCTCTCCGATCACCAGCCCGAGATGCTGCCGGGGCGGCGGAAGCTGCCGCCGCTCCAGGGAGCGGTCGAGGCGCCGCACGGCACGACGATCGTGGCCGTGAGCTTTCCCGGGGGTGTCGTGCTCGCCGGTGACCGCCGGGCCACCATGGGCAACGTCATCGCCCAGCGGGACATCGAGAAGGTGTTCCCGGCGGACGAGTACTCGGCGGTGGGCATCGCCGGTACGGCGGGGCTCGCCGTGGAGATGGTGAAGCTGTTCCAGCTGGAGCTGGAGCACTTCGAGAAGGTCGAGGGGACGCAGCTGTCCCTGGAGGGCAAGGCGAACCGGCTGTCGACCATGATCCGCTCCAACCTCGGGATGGCGATGCAGGGCCTGGCCGTGGTCCCGCTGTTCGCGGGGTACGACACGGACCGGGAGAAGGGGCGGATCTTCTCCTACGACGTCACGGGCGGGCGCTCGGAGGAGCAGGGCTACGCCGCCACCGGCTCCGGATCCGTCTTCGCGCGCAGCGCCATGAAGAAGCTCTTCCGGGACGACCTGAGCGAGACCGAGGCGACCACACTGGTCGTGCAGGCCCTGTACGACGCGGCGGACGACG
Source organism: Streptomyces sp. NPDC004051 (assembly GCF_053604275.1). Taxonomy (NCBI): domain Bacteria; kingdom Bacillati; phylum Actinomycetota; class Actinomycetes; order Kitasatosporales; family Streptomycetaceae; genus Streptomyces; species Streptomyces sp. NPDC004051. The sequence continues at coordinate 8,996 of NZ_JBSGHG010000037.1, forward strand.
ACTCGGCGACCGGCGGTCCCGATGTCGCCCGGCGGATCTACCCGATCGTCACGGTGATCACCGAGGACGGCTACCGCAGGCTCTCCGAGGACGAGGCGTCCGGGATCGCCCGGTCCGTGCTGGAGCGGCGGCTGGAGCAGCCGGACGGCCCGCGGGCCTCGCTGCTGTAGGGCGGGCGGTTCGATGCCGAGGGACCTCCACCCCCATCCAGTGACTTCGACAGAAAGGGACGGTTGACCCGTGTCGACGCCGTTCTATGTCTCACCCCAGCAGGCGATGGCCGACCGGGCGGAATACGCCCGCAAGGGGATCGCCCGTGGTCGCAGCCTGGTCGTGCTGCAGTACGCCGACGGCATCGTGTTCGTCGGTGAGAACCCGTCCCGGGCGCTGCACAAGTTCAGCGAGATCTACGACCGGATCGGCTTCGCGGCCGCCGGCAAGTACAACGAGTACGAGAACCTGCGGATCGGCGGTGTGCGCTACGCCGATCTGCGGGGTTACACCTATGACCGTGACGACGTGACCGCCCGGGGCCTGGCGAACGTGTACGCGCAGACGCTGGGGACGATCTTCTCGAGTGCGGCGGAGAAGCCGTACGAGGTGGAGCTGGTGGTGGCCGAGGTCGGGGAGACCCCGGAGGGCGACCAGATCTACCGGCTGCCGCACGACGGTTCCATCGTGGACGAGCACGGATCGGTCGCGGTGGGGGGCAACGCGGAGCAGATCAGCGGGTACCTGGATCAGCGCCACCGGGACGGGATGACGCTGGCCCAGGCGCTGGAGCTGGCGGTGCAGTCGCTGTCGCGGGACACCAACGGCGGTGAGCGGGAGATTCCCGCGGAGCGGCTGGAGGTGGCGGTGCTGGACCGCACGCGGCCGCAGCAGCGGAAGTTCCGGCGGATCACGGGGCGGCAGCTGGCGCGGCTGCTGGAGGCCGGTGGCGCGGAGACGGCGTCCGAGGCGGAGGCCGACGCCGACGGGGACACGGAGACCGGGGCCGGGGGCGAGGAGTAGGCGCGTTCGGAGCGGGCCTGTCGGCGACGGGGCGGGGGCGGCCCCCGCCCCGTCGCCTTTCCGTTTCAGGGGTGTGCGGTGGCCGGGCCGGTCGAGCCCCGGGGCACCAGGTGGACGGGGATGTCCCCGGCCTCGGGCTCGCGGCGGTCCAGGACCGCGAGGAGGGTCTGCATGCCGCGTTCGCCGAAGAGTTCCGCGTCGAGGCGGACCGTGGTGAGCTCCGGGTCGAGGGCCGTGGCCAGGGCCAGGTCGTCGAAGCCGGTGACGGAGAGGTCGTCGGGGATGCGCAGGCCCAGGCGGCGGGCCGCCTTGTAGGCGCCGGCCGCGAGCTGGTCGTCGTCGCAGATGACGGCGGTGGGGCGGCCGGGCCCGGTGAGGGCGGCCCGGGCGGCGGTGACGGCGCCGTGGATGGAGATGGGCGAGCGGGCCGTGCGGAGCGTGGCGCCGGGGGTCGCGGCCAGTCGGGCGGTCAGTTCACGGGCGCGTACCTCGAAGGTCCAGGAGGGCACGTCGGCGGCCAGGTGCAGGAAGCTGCGGTGGCCCAGGGCCACGAGGTGGCGGGTGATCTGGCGGATGCCGTCGGCGATGTCGAGGTTGACCGTGGCGGCGCCCGGGTTGCTCTCGGGATCGCTGTCGAGCATGACCAGGGGGAGCTGGTCGCCGCGGATGTCGGTCAGGGCGTCGGCGGCCATGGAGGAGGCGATGACGCCGTCGAGCGCGGCCTGCGCCGAGGCGAAGGGGTTGCGGGCGGGGCCGATGCCCTCGGGCGAGGGGTAGAGGACCACGCCGAAGCCGTGCTGGGCGGCGATGCGGGCGGCCCCGGTGTAGACGCCGGCGAAGAACTCGGTGGTGAGGGCGGGGACGACGAGGAGGACGGTGCGGGTGTGTCCGAGGCGCAGGTTGCGGGCGGCGAGGTTGGGGCGGTAGCCGAGGCGGTGCGCGGCGTCGCGTACGCGTTGTGCGGTGGCCTCCGAGACGCGGCCGCGCCATTTGTCGCCCATGACGAGGGACACGGCGGCCTGGGAGACGCCGGCGGCTCGGGCGACGTCCCTGCTCGTGGGGCGGGTCTGGGCTCGGGCCACCGTGGGGCCGCTCCTTCGTCTGGGCTGGGTCTGGGCTGCGTGTGGGCTGCGTGTGGGCTTCGTCTGGACTGGTGAACAGCCGACATGGTACGTATGAGGGCCTTGGTTATACGTACAACGTCGATGAATCCGGTGGACGCCGGTGGTGAGTGGAGGCGCGGCATGGCCACGGGATACCTGGAGATCCTCCGGGCGCGGCACGCCACCCGGCTGCTGGTGGGCACCCTGGTGGGACGGCTGCCGAACGCGACCGCGGCCATCGCGATCGTGCTGTTCGTCCGCGCGCAGGGCGGTTCGTACAGTCTGGCCGGCGCCCTGGCGGCGGTGTACGGCGTCGCCAACGCGGTCGGCCAGCCGGTGCTGGGGCGCCTGGTGGACCTGCGGGGACAGCCGCGGGTGCAGCTGCCGGCCGCGGTGCTGTCGGCGCTGGCGATGGCGGTCTTCGCCTTCGTGGGGATCGAGCCGCGGGCCGCGGCCTACGCGTCGGTGGCCGCCGCGGGGCTGTTCACGCCGCCGCTGGAGGGCGGGCTGCGGGCCCTGTGGTCCTCGGTGCTGCACCGGGAGGAGCAGATCCACCGGGCGTACGCGATGGACGCGGTGGCGCAGGAGGTCATGTTCACCGTCGGGCCGCTGCTCGTGACGGTGTGCGCCTCGCTGTGGTCGCCCCAGGCCGCGCTGCTGGTGCTGAACGTGCTGGGGGTGCTGGGCGCCCTGTCCGTGGTCGTGTCGGCGCCCTCGCGCGCGTGGCGGTCGGCGCCGCGTGAGGCGCACTGGCTGGGCGCGCTGCGCTCGCCGGGGCTGCTGGCGCTGCTGGGCGCCTTCCTGTTCGTCGGCATCGCGATGGGGGCCATCACGGTGGCGTCGGTGCCGTACGCGGACGCACACGGGGGCGACCACGTGTACGGCTGGCTGATGTCGGGACTCGGTTTCGGCGCGCTCGTCGGCGGTGCGGCGTACGGGGCGCGGCAGTGGGCGGGTGAGCCGGCGCGGCGACTTCAGGTGCTGGTCGCGTTTCTGGCGGTGTGTTACCTGCCGCTGACACTGATGCCGGGCGCGGTGGCGATGACCTTCCTCACGGTGCTCGCGGGCGTGTTCCTGGCCCCGGTGATCGCCTGTGCCTTCGTGCTGGTGGACCGGCACGCGCCGGCCGGGACGGTCACCGAGGCGTTCTCGTGGCTGGTGACGATGTTCACGGTGGGCGCCTCGGTGGGAACGGGCCTGGCGGGCCCGGTGGTCGAGGCGGGCGGCGCGCAGTGGGGATTCGCGGTTCCGGCCGCCGCGGGAGCCGTGGCTCTGCTGGTTTTGATTTCCACCGGAAGGGTATTGGCGGTTGCCGTTCGGGGGGCGGTCGTTGCGGTCGGTTCGGAAAATGATCCGAACCGTGCCCTCGAACCTCGTTTGGGTTCAGGGGATCGGGCGTAATGTTCAGTCATGGACCGCCGCATTTTCGGGCTGGAGAACGAGTACGGCGTCACGTGCACGTTCAGGGGACAGCGGCGCCTGTCTCCTGACGAGGTGGCGCGGTACCTCTTCCGCCGTGTTGTGTCATGGGGCCGAAGCAGCAATGTCTTTCTGCGCAACGGCGCCCGTCTCTATCTCGACGTGGGGTCGCATCCGGAATACGCCACACCCGAATGTGACAACGTGACCGAGCTGGTCACGCACGACAAGGCCGGGGAGCGCATTCTCGAAGGGCTCCTGGTGGACGCCGAACGACGCCTGCACGAGGAGGGAATCGCGGGCGACGTCTACCTGTTCAAGAACAACACCGACTCGGCGGGCAACTCGTACGGGTGCCACGAGAACTATCTGGTGGCACGGCACGGGGAGTTCTCGCGACTCGCGGACATCCTCATCCCGTTCCTGGTGACCCGCCAGCTGCTGTGCGGTGCCGGAAAGGTGCTGCAGACGCCGCGTGGGGCCGTCTACTGCGTCAGTCAGCGGGCGGAGCACATCTGGGAGGGCGTCTCCTCGGCGACGACCCGCTCCCGGCCGATCATCAACACGCGCGACGAACCGCACGCGGACGCCGAGCGCTACCGCCGGCTGCACGTCATCGTGGGCGACTCGAACATGTCCGAGACGACCATGCTGCTGAAGGTCGGGGCCACCGATCTGGTGCTGCGCATGATCGAGGCGGGCACGGTGATGCGCGACCTCACCCTGGAGAACCCGATCCGGGCGATCCGTGAGGTGAGCCATGACATCACCGGCCGCCGCAAGGTCCGCCTGGCGAGCGGCCGGGAGGCCTCCGCACTGGAGGTGCAGCGCGAGTACTACGAGAAGGCGCTGGACTTCTGCGAGCGTCGCGGTATCCGCACCGGCACCGTCGAGCAGGTGCTCGAACTGTGGGGCCGTACGCTGGACGCGATCGAGGCCGAGGACCTCGACCGCATCGACACCGAGATCGACTGGGTCATGAAGTACAGGCTCATCGAGCGGTACCGGGCCAAGCACAACATGACCATGTCGCATCCGCGGGTCGCGCAGATAGACCTCGCCTACCACGACATCCACCGCCGTCGTGGTCTCTACTACCTGCTGGAGAAGAAGGGGCAGGCCGCCCGGATCTGCAACGATCTGAAGATCTTCGAGGGCAAGTCCGTTCCGCCGCAGACCACCCGGGCGCGGTTGCGCGGTGACTTCATCCGCCGGGCGCAGGAGCAGCGGCGGGACTTCACCGTCGACTGGGTCCATCTCAAGCTCAACGACCAGGCGCAGCGGACGGTGTTGTGCAAGGATCCGTTCCGGTCGGTGGACGAGCGGGTGGAGAAGCTGATCGCCGGTATGTGAGAGGGGGTGTGCCGCGGATCCCGTGAACCGCGGAACACCACACGGGCGTCGCACGTTACTCAGTGCGGCGCCCTTCTCACGCCGTAGAGTTGCGCGGACGCCACCCACAGGATCAACGATTACGAGGCCCCCACCGTGCGCCGACGCTCACTCCTCATTGCCGTACCCGCCGGACTGGTCACTCTTGCCGCGTGCGGCGACGGTGAGTCCGATTCGAACAGGGCCGGTGAGAGCGCCTCGCCGTCGGCTCCGGACGGCTCGGCCGCGCCGTCGCCGAAGATCGTCGACGGTCCGTTGCCGGCGATCACCGCGGGCGTGAAGTTCGGTGAGAAGCCCACGGTCGAGAAGGGCAGCGGCGAGCCGTCCGAGGACCTGGCGGTGAAGACGGTCATCGCGGGCGGCGGCAGGACCATCGCCGAGAACGACTTCGTGGTGGCCCACTACCTGGGCCAGGTGTGGAGCACCGCGAAGGTGTTCGACAACTCCTACGACCGCAAGAGCCCGCTGGCGATCCAGCTGGCCCAGGGCAGCATCATCGACGGCTGGCGGTACGCGCTGGCCGGCAAGAAGACCGGCAGCCGGATCGAGATGGCGGTCCCGCCCACCTGGGGGTACGGCACGCAGGGCAACGAGCAGGCGGGCATCAAGGGCACCGACACGCTGGTCTTCGTGGTGGACGTGCAGGACGCGTTCAACGCCAAGAGCTCCGCCGAGGGCACCGAGGTCGCCCAGGACGACACCGGTCTGCCCAAGGTGGGGACCAACACCGACGGCAAGGCCCCGGACATCGAGGTGCCCGACGCGGCCGCCCCGAAGAAGCTCGTGTCGAGCTACGTGCTGGAGGGCGACGGCCCGAAGGTCGGTGCCGAGGACAGCGTGCTCGTGCAGTACAAGGGCGTGCTGTGGGACGGGGGCAAGGAGTTCGACTCGACGTACTCCCGGAAGCAGCTGACCTCGTTCTCGCTGCAGCAGGTCGTCAAGGGCTGGGCGCAGGGGCTCACCGGGAAGAAGGTCGGCAGCCGGGTCCTCATCGTCATTCCGCCGGAGCTGGGTTACGGCGACAACCCGCCGCAGGGCAGTGACATCAAGAAGGACTCCACACTGGTCTTCTCGGTCGACATCCTCGCGAAGTTGTGACCGCGCGTGATGTAAGACTGTGTGTGTTCGCCTTTCCGTAGACAAGCAGGAGCGTTAGACGTGAGCATCGACAAGCCCGAGATCGACTTCCCGGGCGGCGAGCCCCCGGCGGACCTCGAGATCAAGGACATCTGGGAGGGCGACGGGGAGGTGGCGCAGGCGGGTCAGACCGTCACCGTCCACTACGTCGGTGTCGCCTTCAGCACGGGTGAGGAGTTCGACGCCAGCTGGAACCGCGGCACTCCGTTCCGCTTCCCGCTGGGCGGCGGCCGGGTCATCCAGGGCTGGGACCAGGGCGTGCAGGGCATGAAGGTCGGTGGCCGTCGCCAGCTGACCATCCCCGCCCACCTCGCCTACGGAGACCAGAGCCCGACCCCGGCGATCAAGCCCGGTGAGACCCTGATCTTCGTGGTCGACCTGCTCGGCGTGTGATCGCCCGCTCGATCACGGCCTGATCACCGTCGGCCGGGTTGCGGCCGGAGTCGATCACTTGGGGTCCATGCCTGCCCGGGCATGGGCCCTCGGCTTTTGCCGCGCCACCACGGGGCGGTACGGTCATCGGACTGAGCACCATAGGGAGGCGAAGGGCGTCGATGGCCATTGCGAAGGCCGAGCGGCTGATGAACCTGGCGCTGTGTCTGCTGGGGACGCGGCGGCCACTGAGCAAGCGTGAGCTGCGCGAGTCCGTCGAGGCCTACCTCGAGGCGGCTTCCGACGACGCCTTCAACCGGATGTTCGAGCGCGACAAGGACGATCTGCGCGAACTCGGGCTCGTCATCGAGACCGTCGAGAACCTCGACGGCGAGGTCGGCTACCTGGCCCGGCGGGACAGCAACCGCCTGCCGCCCATCACCCTCGACGCGGAGGAGGCCGCCGCGCTGGGGCTGGCCGCCAAGGTGTGGCAGCAGGCCAGACTGGCCGGCGCGGCCAGCGGCGCCCTGCAGAAGCTGCGGGCGGCGGGGCTACCCGAGGACGTCGACCCCTACGGGGCGCACGGCGCGCTCGAGCCGCGCATCCCCGTGCACGAGGCCGCCTTCGAACCGCTGATGCTGGCCTGCCGCGATCGCCGGCCGGTCGTCTTCGACTACCGCAAGGCCAACGCGGTGGAGCCCGAGTCCCGCCATGTCGAGCCGTGGGCGCTGGAATGCTGGCGGGGCCACTGGTATCTGGCGGGCTGGGACCGCGACCGAGGCGCCGAGCGGGTGTTCCGGTTGTCCCGGATCACCGGCAGGGTGCGCTCCCGCGGCACTCGTTACACCACCCCGGTGCCGGACGTCGTCACCGTCCGCGAGACGGTGGCGAGCTGGGCGGGGGAGAGCGCCGACCGCTCCGCGCGCATCCGGCTGCGCTCCGAGGCGGGGTACCCCCTTCGGGCGAAAGCCACCGCGGTGCGGGAACTCGGCGACGGCTGGGAAGAGTTGGAGATTCCGTACGGGCACGGCCTGGATGCCTGGCTGGTGGAGTTCGGGCCGGACGTGGTGGTCCTGGAACCCGCCGAGCTGCGGGCCGACGTGGTGGACCGGCTGCGCGCCGTGGCCAAGGGCTGAGGGGAAGCGGACAAGAACGTGGCAGGCAAACCGGTCAGGCCCGTCAACGCCATCGACCAGACCCGGCGGATGCTCTCCCTGGTGACCTATCTGCGGGAGCGCCCCGGCGCCCGGATCGAGGACGTGGCGCGCGCCTTCGGCATCACCGAGGACGAGCTGGTCTCCGACCTCGACGTGCTGCCCATGTGCGGCACCAGCTTCCGCGGCGGCGATCTGCTGGACATCGACACCGACGGTGAGCGCATCTGGTGGCACAACCCGGCCGCGCTCGGGGCGGAGGCGGCCGAGCCGCTGCGGCTGGCCGCCGACGAGGCCACCGCCCTGCTGGTCGCCGCCCGGGCCGTGGCCACGCTGCCCGGACTGCGGGAGAGCGACCGGCAGGCGCTGCTGCGGGCCACCGCCAAGGTGGAGGCGGCGGCCGGTGAGGCGGCGGGCGCCAGCTCCCGGCTGTCGGTGACCTTCGAGTCCGAGGGCGGCGTGTTCGCGGACGTCGACCGGGCCATCGCCGAGCGCCGCAGACTCTGGATCCGCTACTACTCGCCCGCACGCGACGAGCTCAGCGAGCGCGAGATCGATCCCATCCGGCTGGTCAGCGTCGGGCACACCTATGTCGAGGCCTGGTGCCGTCGCTCCGAGGCGCGGCGTACGTTCCGGCTCGACCGGGTCGCCGAGATCCGCATCCTCGACGAACCGTCCGCGCCGCCCGAGGTCGAACTGCGGGACCTGTCGGAGGGGCTGGTACAGCCGGCCGCGGAGGATCCGGAGGTCGTGGTCGAGGTGGGGCCGGGCGGGCGCTGGGTCGCCGAGTACTACCCGCACGACAGCGCGGATGAGCTGGCCGACGGCGGGCTGCGTATCACCCTGCGGACGCCCGACCCGGCGTCGCTGAGACGGCTGGCGCTGCGGCTCGGGCGGGACGGCCGGATCGTCGCGCCGCACGATCTCGCCGAGAGCGCCCGGCGGGCGGCCCGCGAGGCGCTGGCGGCGTACGACGGGGCCGGGACGGCCGGATGAGCGGACCGCGCGCCGTACGCGTGGTCCGGGGCGGGCAGGACGACAGGCAGGAGCGGGGACTGTGAGCGAGTCGGCGACCTCTGGTGCTCGGGGCATGACGGTGGCGTCCGCGTTCTCCGGGATGAGAAGCGTGGCGCCGGTCGTGTTCCGGGCGGGCTGCCCGGACTGCAGGGGGCGTTTCGAGCTCGCCGCGAGCGCGCTGCGTCTGGTCATAGGCGCCAGCAGACGGACCACTTTCTACTCGTTCACCTGCCCCGCGTGCGAGACCGCGGTCCGCAAGCCGGCCGGGGAGAGGGTCGTCGAACTGCTCACCGGCGGCGGGGTCAGCACCCTGCGGCTGCACTCCACCGCGTAGGACCTCCGCGACGGGACGGTCTAGGCTCGACCCCATGTTCTGGCCGATGTTCGCGGTAGCTGTGGGGTTCCTGGGTCTCGTGGTGCTCGGGGTGTTCGCCGTACGGGTCTTCGTCGAGGCGGAGCGGCTCGGCAGACAGGTCAGTGACTCGGCGCGGCGCATCAGCCGGGCCGCGGAGGACCTGGAGCGGGCGGCGACCGGGGCGGCCCGCTCCGCCGAAGCGCTCTGAGCGCCCCGGAACAGGCCTCCCCGCTGTGCCCTGTCGAGTTGACGGCACCGGCAGGTACGCTGCTGAGGCGGCCCGGAGAACGAGGCCCGGACCGCGGACGGAAGTACGCACGGGGATTGCCGGAGGTTTACCTCTGAGCGTTACGATCGCTGACAGCGCCGTCGTTCGGGCACCTGTCCGACCGGTCGGACAGCCACCCACCCACCCGCCTCGGTGAGAAGGTAAAGACTTATGGGACGGCTCGGACCTACCGAGATCATTCTCATCCTCGTCGTCGTCATCCTGCTGTTCGGCGCGAAGAAGCTCCCGGACATGGCACGGTCGCTCGGCAAGTCGGCCCGCATCCTCAAGAGCGAGGCGAAGGCGATGAAGGAGGAGAACAAGTCCTCCGCCCCGGCCGATCCGCCGGCCGACGGCGAGCAGCCCCCGGCACAGCGCACCATCCAGGCGGCCCCCGGCGACGTGACCAGCTCCCGCCCGGTCGCGGAGCCGACGGACACGACCAAGCGCTGACGCAGGGCCGGTGATCCCCGGCCCGCCGCACGAGATGGGAACGTGGGTTGCTCAAGTCTGCCCGCAAGCAGGAGAAGGATCCCGAGGGGCGGATGCCTCTTGTGGAACACCTGCGTGAGCTGCGCAATCGGCTCGCCAAGTCTGTTGCCGTGATCATCGTGGTGATGATCGCAGCTGCGTTCTACAGCGAGCAGCTCATGCAGTTCCTCGCGGAGCCGGTGCCGAAGTGCGAGGATCTGGCGAACAGCGACGGCGGCAACTGTGCCATCGTGTCGTTCAATACCCTGACGTCGCCGTTCACCACGACGATCAAGGTGAGCCTCATGGCCGGCCTCGTCGTCTCCAGCCCGGTGTGGCTCTATCAGCTCTGGGCGTTCGTGGCCCCCGGACTGCACAGGCACGAGAAGAAGTACACCTACATCTTCGTCTCGGCTGCGGTCCCGTTGTTCGCGGGCGGTGCCTACCTGGCGTACGTCATCCTGCCGATCAGTGTGAAGGTGCTTCTCAGCCTCACGCCCGGGGGATCGGCCAACATCCTGTCGCTCGACGAGGTCCTCGACTTCACCATCAGGATGGTGCTGATCTTCGGCTTGGCCTTCGAGCTTCCTCTCATGCTCATCATGCTGAACATGGTCGGTATCGTTTCCGGCCGGCGCATGGTCGGCTGGTGGCGGGGTGTCGTCATGGGTGTCTTCGTCTTCGGTGCGGTGGCGACGCCCACGACGGACCCCGTGGGGATGATCGCGCTCTCCGGTCCCATCATCCTTCTCTACTTCGCTGCTGTGGCGTTCTCGCTGCTCAACGACAAACGACGCGCCCGTAACGAGTCTGTGGGCCCGGCCGACGACGAGGCATCCGAGCTGGATCTCACCCCCGCGGCCGTCGACCCGGTGGAACCCGTGGCCGCCGTGCCCGAGCAGGCGACCAGGGACCGGGTCAACGGTTATGACGACGTGACCTGAGGAGCCGGTCGAACCTCGTAAGGTCACTCCCGTGACCAGCGAGATCACCCTCTTCGTCAACCCCACCGCGGGTCGCGGCCGGGGCGCCCGTGCGGCGCGACCGGCCGCTTCCGCGTTGCGTGCGGCCGGTTTCTCCGTGCGGACCGTGCTCGGCGAGGACGCGGCGGACGCCCTCGCCCGCGCGCGGGACGCCGTCGAGCAGGGTACCGGCGCCCTGATCGCCGTCGGCGGTGACGGCATGGTGAACCTGGCCCTGCAGGCCGTCGTCGGCACCGGCACCCCGCTCGGCCTGGTCGCCGTCGGCACCGGCAACGACTTCGCCCGCTCCCTGGGCATGCCCCTGCGGGAACCGGCCGCCGCGGGCCGGATGATCGCCGACGCCCTCAAGTGCGGGCGGGTGCGCGACATCGACCTGGGACGGGTCGGCGACCGCTGGTTCGGAGCCGTCCTCGCCTCCGGGTTCGACTCCCGGGTCAACGACCGCGGCAACCGGATGCGGCTGCCGGCGGGGCGCTTCAAGTACGACCTCGCCGTCCTCGCCGAACTCGCGGCGCTGCGGCCGATCCCGTACCGGATCACCCTCGACGACGGCGCCGTCCGCGAGGTCGAGGCGACGTTGGTCGCCGTCGGCAACGGGGCGTCGTACGGCGGCGGCATGCGGATCTGTCCCGGCGCCGACCTCACGGACGGGCTGTTCGACGTCACCGTGGTCGGCGACTGCGGCCGCGCCAGGCTGCTGCGGGTGTTCCCGACGGTGTACCGGGGCGCCCACGTCCACCTTCCAGAGGTCAGCGTGTTCCGGGCCTCGCGGGTGGAGCTGGCGGCCGAGGAGGTCACCGGGTACGCGGACGGCGAGCCGGTCGGGCCGCTGCCGCTGACCGCGCGCTGTGTCCGGGGCGCGGTCCGGGTCGTGGGGCCCTGAGCCGGTCGTGAGCCCCTGAGCTGGGCGTACCGCGGGCCCGACGGGAACGGATCCGGATAATGATCGTCCTGTTGTCAGTGCGGCCCGGTACGCTCGGGAGCACGATGACAGAGGACCTCTCACCGGCCGAGCGGTACGCGGCAGCACGCAGGCGCGCTGCGGAGCAGGCCACCGCACTCGCCTCCTTCCGCGAGATGTACGACTTCGGCCTCGACCCCTTCCAGATCGAGGCCTGCCAGGCGCTCGAAGCGGGGAAGGGCGTGCTGGTGGCCGCGCCCACCGGCTCCGGCAAGACGATCGTCGGCGAGTTCGCCGTCCACCTCGCCCTCCAGCAGGGCAAGAAGTGCTTCTACACGACGCCCATCAAGGCGCTCTCGAACCAGAAGTACACCGATCTGTGCCGCCGTTACGGGACCGACCAGGTCGGTCTGCTCACCGGCGACAACAGCGTCAACTCCGGAGCCCCCGTGGTCGTGATGACCACCGAGGTGCTGCGGAACATGCTGTACGCGGGCTCGCAGACGCTCCTCGGCCTCGGGTACGTGGTCATGGACGAGGTGCACTACCTCTCCGACCGCTTCCGGGGCGCCGTCTGGGAGGAAGTGATCATCCACCTCCCCGAGTCGGTGACCCTGGTGTCCCTGTCGGCGACGGTGTCGAACGCCGAGGAGTTCGGCGACTGGCTGGACACCGTCCGCGGCGACACCGAGGTGATCGTCTCCGAGCACCGGCCCGTGCCGCTGTTCCAGCACGTGCTCGCCGGGCGGCGGATCTACGACCTGTTCGAGGAGGGCGAGGGGCAGAAGAAGGCCGTGAACCCCGACCTCGTGCGGATGGCCCGGATGGAGGCGACCCGCCCGTCGTGGGGCGACCGGCGCCGCGGCCGCGCCATGCGCGAGGCGGACCGGGAGCGTGAGCGCAGACAGCGCTCCCGGGTCTGGACACCGGGCCGCCCCGAGGTGATCGAGCGGCTCGACGCCCAGGGCCTGCTGCCCGCCATCACCTTCATCTTCAGCCGCGCCGCCTGCGAGGCCGCCGTCCAGCAGTGCCTGTACGCGGGCCTCAGACTCAACGACGACCAGGCGCGGGAGCAGGTCCGTTCCCTCGTCGAGGAGCGCACCGCCTCCATTCCGGCCGAGGACCTGCACGTCCTCGGCTACTACGAGTGGCTGGAGGGCCTGGAGCGGGGCATCGCGGCCCACCACGCGGGGATGCTGCCGACGTTCAAGGAGGTCGTCGAGGAACTCTTCGTCCGCGGCCTGGTCAAGGCGGTCTTCGCGACCGAGACCCTCGCCCTCGGCATCAACATGCCCGCCCGCTCGGTGGTGCTGGAGAAGCTCGTCAAGTGGAACGGCGAGCAGCACGCCGACATCACCCCCGGCGAGTACACCCAGCTGACCGGCCGGGCCGGCCGGCGCGGCATCGACGTCGAGGGCCACGCGGTCGTGCTGTGGCAGCGCGGCATGAACCCCGAGCACCTCGCGGGACTGGCCGGCACGCGCACGTATCCGCTGCGGTCCAGCTTCAGGCCGTCGTACAACATGGCGGTCAACCTGGTCGAGCAGTTCGGCCGGCACCGCTCGCGCGAGCTGCTGGAGACGTCGTTCGCGCAGTTCCAGGCGGACAAGTCGGTGGTCGGCATCTCGCGGCAGGTGCAGCGCAACGAGGAGGGCCTCGAGGGCTACCAGGCCTCCATGACCTGCCACCTCGGTGACTTCGAGGAGTACGCGCGGCTGCGCCGCGACCTCAAGGAGCGGGAGACGGAGCTGGCCCGCCAGGGCGTGGCGCAGCGGCGCGCGGAGGCGGCCGTCGCGCTGGAGAAGCTCAAGCCCGGTGACGTCATCCACGTGCCCACCGGCAAGTACGCGGGGCTGGCGCTGGTCCTCGACCCGGGGCTGCCCGCGGGCCGTGCGGGCGGCCACCGCGGCATCGAGTACCACGACGGCCCGCGCCCCCTGGTGCTGACCGCGGAGCGGCAGGTCAAGCGGCTGGCGTCGATCGACTTCCCGGTGCCCGTCGAGGCGCTGGAGCGGATGCGCATCCCCAAGTCGTTCAACGCGCGCTCACCGCAGTCCCGTCGGGACCTGGCGTCCGCCCTGCGCACCAAGGCCGGGCACATCGAGCCGGACCGGCACCGCAAGCGGCGTTCCCAGGCGGCCGACGACCGGGAGATCGCCCGGCTGCGCAAGGAGATCCGGGCGCATCCGTGCCACGGCTGCGACGACCGGGAGGACCACGCCCGCTGGGCCGAGCGCTACCACCGGCTGCGGCGGGACACCGCACAGCTGGAGCGGCGCATCGAGGGCCGGACGAACACCATCGCCCGCACCTTCGACCGCATCGTCGGCCTGCTGACCGAGTTGGACTATCTGCGGGGCGACGAGGTCACCGAGCACGGCAAGCGGCTCGCCCGGTTGTACGGCGAGCTCGACCTGCTGGCCAGCGAGTGCCTGCGCGAGGGCGTCTGGGAGCAGCTGGGCCCGGCCGAACTGGCCGCCTGTGTCTCGGCGCTGGTGTACGAGGCCCGGGTCGGCGACGACGCGATGGCGCCCAAGGTGCCCACCGGCAAGGCCAAGGCCGCGCTCGGCGAGATGGTCCGCATCTGGGGGCGCCTCGACGCCCTGGAGGAGGATTTCCGGATCACCCAGACCGAGGGCGTGGGGCAGCGCGAGCCCGACCTCGGCTTCGCCTGGGCCGCCTACATGTGGGCGTCCGGCAAGGGCCTGGACGAGGTGCTGCGTGAGGCGGAGATGCCTGCGGGGGACTTCGTGCGCTGGTGCAAGCAGGTCATCGACGTACTGGGCCAGATCTCGGCCGCGGCACCGGCGGTGGAGGGCTCGACGGTCGCGAAGAACGCCCGCAGGGCGGTGGACGCGCTGCTGAGGGGAGTGGTGGCCTACTCGTCCGTGGGCTGACCGCCCCGGCGCTCCACCCCGCCGGCCCGGCCCCGGACCGGCCCGCCCGGTACCCGGTGAAGCCCGGCGCGCTCCGTGCGCGCCGGGCTTCACCGCGTACCGGGCTTCCGTGTCCGGTGCGCTCCGGGCGCCTCGCCCCTTCCTGGCGTCACCGCGCGGTGCGGGCGCCCTTCACCCTTCACGGTGAGTGAACACCGCACACCCGTACGTCGTGACGCAGGGTGTTCGACCGGAATCACGGCGTGTAAATGGGTTCGAGAGTACCCCTGTCCCACCGGCCGTTTCCGGTACTTGCCGAATATGACACGGCGATGATCCGGTCGGACTAGGCTCGCCCGCAGCGCACCGAGTTGGGATGAATTCGTGCGCCTGTTCCCCCTTGTGCTGATGTCTTCTGTGGTTTCCCGATCCAGCACATCTCGTACGTCCCCCGACCACCAGCCGATTCGTTTCAGAGGCCTACATGGTGAGTGTCCAATCCCCGCCCGTTCGCCGTGAACTTCCCTATGCGCGCGTGCTGTTGCTCCCCGCCATACTGATGGCCGCGGTAGCCGGAGCCGCCGTCGCCCTGGTGACGGAGCCCGCCCGGACCGCCGTCGGCGTGTGCGGTGCCGTCGCCACCCTGCTGGTGACCGCCGCCGCGGCCGAGGTGGCACGCCGCGGCCGTCTCCTGCGGGACGAGCGCGCCGGGCACGATCGTCACCGTGCGTATCTGGAGGCGCGGATCGCCGCCCACGACACGGAGACGCTGCACTTCACGGACGCCGTCGTACCCGAGGCCCTGGACTTCCTGCACCGCGGAAACACCCCCAGGGAAGTGCTCCTCCACCTCAAGGAGGTCAACCCGGCCTGGCGGGATCTGCCCCAGTACCAGATCAAGCTCCTCAAGACGATGCTGAAGATCATCGACGACGAGGAAGCACTGCGCGACTCCTCCCAGCGCTCCTTCGTCAGCATCGCCCGCCGCGTCCAGGCGATCGTCCACCAGCAGGCCAAGGAACTGAGGGAGATGGAGGAGGACCACGGCCGCAACCCCGAGGTCTTCGACGACCTGCTCCGCATCGACCACGGCACCGCGATGATCGGCCGCCTTGCCGACTCCATCTCCGTACTCGGCGGCGGCCGCCCCGGACGCCAGTGGCCCCAGCCGGTCGCCCTCTACAGCGTGCTGCGCGGCGCCATGTCCCGCATCCTCGAGTACCGCCGCATCGACCTGAAGTCCATCGCCAAGGTCAACATCAAGGGCATCTCCGTCGAGCCCGTCATCCACGCCGTCGCCGAACTCCTCGACAACGCCACGCGGTACTCGCCGCCCCACACCAAGGTCCACGTCACCGCCATCGAGGTGCAGACCGGCGTCGCCATCGAGATCGAGGACGCCGGGGTCAGCCTCGACGAGCAGGCCCGGAACCGGATCGAGACCAAGCTGGAGCAGGCCAAGGCCGGCGTCGACCTCCAGGACCTCGGGGTGAGCCCGCGCCTGGGCCTCGCCGTCATCGGCCGGCTCTGCTCCGGCTACGACATGCAGGTCTCGCTGCGCGCCTCCGCCTACGGCGGCGTCCGCGCCGTCCTCGTCGTGCCGAGCGACATGATGACCACCGAACCCGGCGTCGGCCTCGCCCACGGCATCGGGGCGACCGCGGTGCCCATGCAGATCGACGCGCTCCCGGGCCCCAAGCGCGCCCCCAAGAAGCGCCGCCCCACCAGCCCGACCATCCCCACCACCGTCTCCATGGAGGACGAGGTCCCCGTGGTCACCGAGTGGACCGCGGGCGGCCTGCCGCAGCGCCGCAGCAGGGTGAAGACCCCGCTGGCCCAGCGGTACGCCGAACAGGCCGCCGCCGAACGGGCCGAACGGGAGGCCGCCGAACGGGGTGAGACCGTCCGGTCCCCCTGGGCGACGCCCGAGCCCGCGAAGCCGAAGGACGACCGTGAACCCGGTCTGTGGGTCGACGCGTTCTGGGACGGCCTGAAGAAGGACCTCGAACCCGGCGTCCACCCCACCGACTTCACCCGGAACCCGACCGCGTACCTGCACCTGATCAACGAACCGGCCCGTACCGAGGCCGACGACGAGGGGGACCTGAAGTGATCCAGCAACGTGCCAACTTCGACTGGATGCTCAAGGAGCTCGCCGACGGCGTACCCGGCGTCGAGATGATCGTGGTCCTCTCGGCGGACGGCCTGCGCATCGCCCGCTACGGCGGCGAGCCGGACGCCGCCGACCGGGTCGCCGCGGCCTGCGCCGGCGTGCAGAGCCTCGCCGGCGCCGTCGCCGGGGAACTCCCGCGCAGCGACGGTGAGATGAAGATGGTGATCATCGAGATCAACGGCGGCTACTTCTACCTGATGGCCGCCGGCGCCAACGCCTACCTCGCGGTGCTCTCCGACATGACCTGCGAACCCGGGCGGATGGGGGCCATGATGCGCGACCTCGTCGTCCGCATCGGCGCCCACCTCACCAGCCCGCCCCGCCGGAACGGGCAGACCGTATGACGCCTCCGCAACGCCAGAGGCGCACCCCCAGGGAGGGCCCCCCGCCGGAACCGGTCCGGACCGATGAAGGCGAACTGCCCAACCCGGAAAGGCTGTACGTCGTCGCCGGGGCGGACGGGAACCGCGCGAACCTCGACCTCGTCACGCTGATCGTGGCGCGGGTCGAGGACCCGCCGCCCTCCGCCACGCCCGAGCAGGCGGCACTGCTCCGGCTCTGTGCCGCCCCCCTGTCCGTGGCCGAGCTCTCGGCCTATCTCAGCCTGCCGTTCAGCGTGGTGACCGTGCTGCTCACCGAGATGCTGACGGCGGAACTGGTGCAGGCGCGCGCCCCGATCGTCCGTCAGGCGCTCCCCGACCGTTCCCTTCTCGAAGCGGTGATGCATGGACTTCAAAGGCTCTGAGACCATCCCGGGTCCACGGACCGAGGATCAGCTGCCGCACACGGCCGAGGCCGCGGCGAAGATCGTCGTCGTGGGCGGGTTCGGGGTCGGCAAGACGACCATGGTCGGGGCGGTCAGCGAGATCAAGCCGCTGACCACCGAGGAGACCATGACCCAGGCCGGCGTCGGAGTCGACGACAACTTCGGTTCCGCGACCAAGACGGCCACCACGGTGGCCATGGACTTCGGCCGCATCAAGATCACCGACCAGCTGGTGCTCTACCTCTTCGGCACCCCGGGCCAGGAGCGGTTCTGGTTCCTGTGGAACGGACTGTTCGAGGGAGCGCTCGGCGCGGTGGTACTGGTCGACACACGGCGCCTCGAAGTCAGCTTCGACGTCATGGGACGGCTGGAGGAACGTGGGGTGCCGTTCGTCGTCGCCGTCAACTCCTTCCCGGACGCGCCCCGTTACCCGCTGAAGGATCTGCGTACGGCACTCGATCTGTCCGAGGACATTCCCATCATGGAGTGCGATGTTCGACGGCGGGCCTCCAGCCGGGACGTCCTGATGACCCTGATGCGGTTCCTGCACTCGCTCGCCATGACGGGGTCGCTCGCCTGACACCCGCCCTCCGGCCGGCCCCTTCGCGCCGTGTGCCCCGAGCCGGCTCGTCCCCCCGCCCCCTGCTCTCCCTCCTTTTCCGGAGCCACCACTGTGACGCCTGAATCCCACTACCCGGCCGGAACGGACGCCCCCCGGCCCGGCCCACCCCCCGGCTGCCCCGCGCACGGCCTGGGTCCCGGAGGCCTGCCCCGGCTGCACGAGTCGGCTGACCTGAAGAAGCTGTACGAGGAACTCCGCGCCGAGCACGGCCCCGTGGCCCCGGCGCTGCTCCACGACGACGTGCCCGTGTGGGTGGTCCTCGGCCACGCCGAGAACCTGCACATGGTGCGCACCCCCGCGCAGTACACCAAGGACAGCCGTATCTGGTCCCCGCTCCGGGACGGCCTGGTCAAACCCGACCACCCGCTGATGCCGCACATCGCCTGGCAGCCGATGTGCGCCCACGCCGAGGGCGACGAACACAAGCGGCTGCGCGGCGTGATCGACTTCGCCGTGTCGACCATCGACTTCCGCAGTCTGCGCCGACACATCAACCGCTGCACCCAGCGTCTCGTCAACCGGTTCTGCGAAGTGGGCAAGGCCGAGGTCGTCAGCCAGTTCGCCGAGCACCTGCCGATGGCCGTGATGTGCCACGTCCTGGGCATGCCCGACGAGTACAACGACCGGATGGTCGAGGCGGCCCGCGACATGCTCAGGGGCACCGAGACCGCCATCGCCAGCAACGAGTACGTCATGGGCGCCCTGAGCCGGCTCACCGCGCGCCGCAGGGCGGAGCAGCGGGAGGACTTCGCCAGTCATCTCGTCACCCACCCGGCCGGGCTGACCGACGACGAGGTCAGGGAGCACCTGCGGGTGGTGCTCATCGCCGCCTACGAGTCGACGGCCAACCTCCTCGCCAACGTGCTGCGCACGGTGCTGGTCGACCCGCGTTTCCGGGCCCAGCTCAACGGCGGGCAGATGACGGTACCGGAGGCGGTCGAGCAACTGCTGTGGGACGAACCGCCGTTCAGTACCATCTTCGCCTACTTCGCCAAGCAGGAGACGGAACTCGGCGGCCAGCGCATCCGCAAGGGCGACGGTCTGCTGTTCGCACCCGCCCCGGCCAACGTGGACCCGCGGGTACGCCCGGACCCCACCGCCCACATGCAGGGCAACCGCTCTCACCTCGCCTTCGGCGGCGGCCCGCACGAGTGTCCCGGACAGGACATCGGGCGTGCCATCGCCGAGGTCGGCGTCGACGCGCTGCTGATGCGGCTGCCCGACCTCGAGCTCGACGTCGACGACGCGGACCTGCGCCACGCCGAGTCCATCGCCTCACGGCATCTCATCGAGCTGCCCGTCCAGTTCATGCCCAGGCCGCCCCAGGAGGTGACCCAGCAGCCGAACCACGACCACCGGCCGACCCCGCGGCCCACCTGGCACATCGGCGACCCCGAACCGGAGCAGCAGGCCGCGCCGTCGCCCGCCGCCCGCCCCGGGACGGCCGACCGGCCCGAGTCGTTCGGGCACCACGACGTCCCCGCGCCGCGCTCCCCGGCCCCGTCCGCACCACAGCCCGCCGGGCCGGCGGCGGAACCGACGGCGACCGCGGCAGCTGCGGCGACCGCCGAACCCGCCCGCCCGGCCGGCGCCTGGCCTCGCTTCCTGCGGTGGTGGGGCGGTCACTGACCGGCGGCCCACCGCTCGTACGAGGTCCAGGCCGCGAGCGTCCGGCGACTGTGCAGCCGGTGCTCCACGCCCGTCACCGGATCGGTGAACGCCAGCGTCCGTGCCAGCAGTTGCAGCGGACGCCGGAAATCACCGGCCGGGACGGGCGCGGTCACCTCGGGATACAGCGGATCGCCGAGGATCGGCACGCCCAGAGCACTCATGTGCACCCGCAGCTGATGGGTCTGCCCGGTCCCGGGCACCAGCCGGTACTGGGCCAGTCCGTCCGCCCGGTGGTCCAGGAGCGCGACCCGGCTGAGCGCGTTCGGCTCCCCCTCGACCTCGCGGGCGGTCAGCACCCCGCGTTCCTTCACGATCCGGCTGCGCACGGTCCGGGGCAGGGCGAGCGCGGGGTCGTGCGGGGCGACGGCCTCGTACTCCTTGCGCACCCGCCGGTCCCGGAACAGCGTCTGGTACGCGCCGCGCTCCTCGGGCCGCACGGTGAACAGCACCAGCCCCGCGGTGAGCCGGTCGAGGCGGTGCGCGGCACTCAGCAGAGGGATGCCGAGCTCGCGGCGCAGCCGCGCCAGCGCGGTCTCGGCGACGTGGCTGCCGCGCGGCGTGGTGGCCAGGAAGTGGGGCTTGTCGGCGACGACGACGTGCTCGTCCCGGTACACGATCTCCAGTGGGAAGGGCACCGGCACCTCGGCGGGCAGCTCCCGGTGGAACCACACGTACAGCCCCGGCGCGTAGGGGGTGTCCGCCGGTACGGGCCGTCCGTCCGCCCCCACGATCAGCCCCGCGTCGAACATGCCGTCGACGACACCGGCGCCGACCGGGAGCCGGGCCACCAGGTGCTCCCGCACGGTGGCCCCCGGTCCCGCCGCGGGCAGCCGCAGCCGCACCGGATCCACACCGTCGCGCTGCGGCAGCGGAGAGGGCGGGAGGGTGCGGCGTCTGCGTCTCACGAGGGCCAAGGCTACGGCCCTATGTGTCGGCCCCGCCCTGCTCCTCGTGCCGTACCGCCTGCCTGACCTCCGCCTCGACCACATGGCGCGGCTTTCCCTCGGCCCGCGCGAACTCGCTCACCGCCAGCTGGACGTCCCGGGCCAGGTCGCGCCAGGCCCGCCAGGCGGTCTCCCAGGTGCTGGTCTGCTGCCCGCTCCACCTGGTCCGGGTGGGAGGGCCGTAGGTCTCCTCCAGATGGCGTACGCGGACATGGGCCTCGTCCGCCGCGCGCTGCTTGGCCACAAGTTCTTCGAAGGTGTCTGCCACGCGCCCGGATCCTCGGTCAGCCCCCCGGCCCGGCGGGCCTCGCCACGCCGCCCACCGCGGCGCGGGCTCCAGGGTTCACCCGACCGGAGTCGCCGCGCAAGGCCCCGTTCCGGCCGGGCGGACCGGAGACCGCCGGTCCGGGGCGCGAGCGCGGAGGGTCAGGAGGCCGCCCGCTGCGGCGCCTGCTCCTGCTCCGCCTCGACCTGTGTGTTCCACTCCTGCTTCGAGGCCTGCCAGCCGTCCTCGTTGTGACCGCGCCGCCAGTAGCCGGAGATCGAGAGGTCCTCGCGCGGGATCTGCCGCTCGACCCGCAGCAGACGGCGCAGCTCCTTGACGAAGTGCGCCTCTCCGTGGACGAAGGCCTGCATCCGGCCCTCGGGGAACTCCAGGCCCCGCACGGCCTCCACCAGCGCCTCGCCGACCGGGCGGTCCCCGCGGTGCAGCCAGGTGACCGCCGCCTCGGAGTCGATCTTCTGCTCCTCCTGGGGGCCGTCGACCTCCACGAAGGCATGCACTCTGGCCCCGCTCGGCATCGCCTCGAGCGACCGGGCGATCGCGGGCAGCGCGCTCTCGTCGCCCACCAGCAGGTGCCAGTCGGCGGCCGGGTCGGGAGCGTAGGCGCCGCCGGGCCCGATGAGGAACACGGTCTCGCCCGGCAGGACCCGCAGGGCCCACGGACCGGCCAGCCCCTCGTCCCCGTGGATCACGAAGTCCAGGGTCAGCTCACGCTGCTCGGCGTCCCAGTGGCGCACCGTGTAGGTCCGGGTCACCGGCCACTGGTCGCGCGGGAACTCCTCGCGGATCCGCTTCATGTCGAACGGTTCCGGGTAGACGACGCCCTCGGCGGGGAACAGCAGCTTCACGTAGTGGTCGGTGGCCGTGTCCGCCGAGAAGTCGGCCAGACCGTCACCGCCCAGCACCACGCGCCGCATGTGCGGGGTCAGCTGCTCGGTGCGGATCACCTGCCCGGAGTGCGGCTTGCGCGGCTGGCGTCCCGGTCGCTCTGCCATGGAGGCTCCCTGTTGCTCGGTTAGGTTTACCTAACCTAACATCTTTGCCCAGGGAACACTTCCCGCCCGCGTGCCGCCCCGGCCCGGTCCCTACCGCGCGAGGGTCGTCAGCAGTCGCTCCAGGGACCCTCCCAGGCCCCAGCGGGCCGCCAGCGCCCGCACGGCGTCCGGGTCGCGGGGCGCCCGCGGCAGCGCCGTGTCGACGTCCGGGAGCGGTACGTCGTCCGCGACCCGGACGACCCTGGGCGCGACCGCCAGGTAGGGCAGCGCCTCGGTGAGGCGCTTGCGCTGGGTCGGCGTGAGCCGGGCCCCCGGATCGTCCACCGCCGCCAGGATCCCGGCCAGGTCGCCGAACTCGGCCAGCAGCTTGGCCGCCGTCTTCTCCCCGACGCCCGGCACGCCGGGCAGTCCGTCGCTCGGGTCGCCGCGCAGCAGCGCCAGATCCGCGTACCCCGCGCCGCCGACCCCGTACTTCTCGCGCAGTACGGCCTCGTCGGTGGCCTGGAGCGTGCCGACGCCCTTCAGCGGATACAGCACCCGCACCCCCCGCGCGTCGTCCACCAGCTGGTACAGGTCGCGGTCGCCGGTGACGATGTCGACCGGACCGCGCGCCCGCGCGGTGAACGTGCCGATGACGTCGTCCGCCTCGTACTCGGCGACCCCCACGCGCGCGATGCCGACGGCGTCCAGGACGGCCTCGATGACCGGCACCTGCGGGGACAGGGTGTCGGGCACCTCCTCCTGGTCGGGGCCCGCCGGGCGCTCCTCGGCGACGCGGTGCGCCTTGTAGGAGGGGATCAGCTCCACCCGCCACTTCGGACGCCAGTCGGCGTCCATGCACGCCACCAGATCGGTCGGCCGGTGGTCCCTGACCAGGCGGTCGATGAAGTCGAGCAGCCCGCGCACGGCGTTCACCGGCGTGCCGTCCGGGGCCCTGACCGAGTCCGGGACGCCGAAGTAGGCGCGGAAGTAGAGGGAGGCGGTGTCGAGGAGCATGAGTCGTCCGGTCACGTTCCGCATCATGCCGTACGCCACCGACAGCGCCCCCGCGGCCGCACGACGGCGGGGGCGGGATGCGCGACGCGTCGCGTCACGCGCTCCCTCTGTGAAGCAGGTCACACGTTTGCCTTGGCCGAAACCGGGGAGGCGCGGGCACGGAGCGATGCCGGTTGCAGGTTCAACTGTTCAGAACCGCGTGAGCCTACCGCCGAGCGTCGCTCCTGCCTTGTCGTCGAGCCAAGAGGTGCGCGTGTCAACCAGACTGGAAGCCGAACATCTGTACAAAGTGTTCGGCAGGAGACCGGGACAGGCGGTCGAGAGACTGCGCAACGACGAGACCGATCGTGAGGAGCTGCGCGGCCAGGGGACCACGGCCGCCGTCATCGACGCCTCGTTCACTGTCGAACCGGGCGAGATCTTCGTCGTCATGGGCCTGTCCGGATCCGGCAAGTCCACCCTGCTGCGCATGCTCAACGGGCTGTCGGAGCCGACCGCAGGGCAGGTGCGTTTCGACGGCGAGGACCTCACCGCGCTGTCCGACCGGGAACTGCGCGACGTCCGTTCCAAGAAGATAAGCATGGTCTTCCAGCACTTCGCCCTGTTCCCGCACCGCAGCGTTCGCGAGAACGCCGCCTACGGACTGGAAGTGCAGGGCGTGCCCCGCGCCGAGCGCGAACGCCGCGCCGACGAGGCGCTCGCCCTGTGTGGCCTGGCCGGCTGGGAGAAGTCCTGGCCCGACGAGCTGTCCGGCGGTATGCAGCAGCGGGTGGGGCTGGCCCGCGCGCTCGCCACCGACGCCGACCTGCTGCTGATGGACGAGTCCTTCAGCGCGCTCGACCCGCTGATCCGCCGCGACATGCAGGACCAGCTGGTGGAGCTGCAGAAGAAGCTGAAGAAGACGATCGTCTTCATCACCCACGACCTCAACGAGGCCATGCGCCTGGGCGACCGCATCGCGGTGATGCGGGACGGCCGCATCGTGCAGATCGGTACCGCGCAGGACATCCTGATCCGTCCCGCCAACGACTACGTCGCCTCCTTCACCCAGGACGTCGACCGCTCCCGGGTGCTGACCGCCGGCGCCGTGATGGACCAGGAGGTGCGCGGCGACGAGGCCGACTGCGACTGCGAGACAGCGACGCCCCGGACGCCGTTCACCGAGCTGTGCGCGATCAGCGCCCGCGCCGCGCACCCGGTGGCGGTCCTCGACGGCGAGGGCGCGGTCGTCGGGGTCGTGCCCCGGCAGCGGCTCGTGGGCTTCATCGGCGACGAGGAGGCCGCCCCCGGCAGCTGCGACTCCCAGCGGGGCAAGGGCGAGAAGGTGATGGCCCGTGCCTAGGGTTCCGCTCGGCGACTGGGTCAACAGCGGCGTCGACTGGCTGCTCGACAACGTGACCTGGCTGTTCGACTTCTTCAAGGCGGTCTTCACCGGCGCCTACGACGGTGTCAACGCCGTCCTGCAGGCGCCCGAACCGCTGATCCTCTGCGGCATCTTCGCGCTGATCGCCTTCTGGCTGCGCGGCACCCTCGCCGGTGTCCTCACCTTCCTGGGATTCGCCTTCCTCGATTCCATGGAGCTGTGGGCGGACTCGATGGTCACGCTGGCGCTGGTCATCGTCGCCACCGTCATCGCGCTGGTCGTCGCGGTGCCCGTGGGTATCTGGGCGGCACGCTCGGACCGGGTCAGCGCCGCCGTGCGGCCGGTCCTGGACTTCATGCAGACGCTGCCCGCGATGATCTACCTGATCCCGGCGATCCTCTTCTTCGGGACCGGCCCCGCCCCCGGCATCGTCGCCACCCTGATCTTCGCGCTCGCCCCGGGCGTGCGCATGACCGAGCTGGGCATCCGCCAGGTCGACAAGGACCTCGTGGAGGCGGCCGAGGCCTTCGGCACCACGCCCCGCAACACGCTGCTGCGCGTCCAGCTGCCGCTGGCGCTGCCCACCGTGATGGCGGGCGTCAACCAGGTGATCATGCTCGGGCTGTCCATGGCCGCGATCGCCGGCATGGTCGGCACCGGCGGTCTGGGCGGCGCGGTCATCGAGGCCATCGGCCAGCTCAACATCGGCCTGGGTGCCGAGTCCGGCCTCGCCATCGTCATCCTGGCGATCTACCTCGACCGCATGACCAGTGCCCTGGGCACCCAGGTGTCCCCGCTCGGCCGCCGCGCCGCAGCCAAGGCCCGCGCCGCGCAGGGGCTCACGATCTGGTCCTACCGGCCGCGTCCGCAGGTCGCCGTGATCGGCGTCGTCGTCCTCGCCCTGGTGGCCGGCGGCATGAGCATCTTCGGCGGCGCCGCCGGCGGCACGGACACCACGGCCGACGGCAAGAACGTCGGCAAGGGCGAGAAGATCTCCATCGGTTACATCCCCTGGGACGAGGGCGTCGCCTCCACCTTCCTGTGGAAGGAGGTCCTGGAGCAGCGGGGCTTCGAGGTCGAGGCCACGCAGTTCGACGCCGGCCCGCTCTACACCGCGCTCGCGCAGGGCAACATCGACTTCCAGACGGACTCCTGGCTGCCCACCACCCACGCCGAGTACTGGAAGAAGTACGGCGACCGGCTCGAGGACCTCGGCACCTGGTACGAGGAGACGTCGCTCGAACTCGCCGTACCCGCCTACATGGAGGACTTCGACTCCCTCGAGGACCTCAAGGGCGAGGCCGGCACCTTCGGCGGGAAGATCACCGGCATCGAGTCCAGCGCCGGAATGATGGGCCTGCTGAAGGACAAGGTCGTCAAGGAGTACGGCCTGGACAAGGAGTACAAGGTCGTCGACAGCTCCACGCCGGCGATGCTGGCCGAGCTCAAGCGGGCCTACAGCAAGAAGGAACCGATCGTCGTCACGCTCTGGTCCCCGCACTGGGCGTACAGCGACTTCGATCTGAAGAAGCTGAAGGACCCCAAGGGCTCCTGGGGCGAGGGCGACGGCGTGCACTCGCTGGCCCGCAAGGACTTCACCGCCGACCACCCCACCGTCGGCAAGTGGCTGAAGGACTTCTCGATGACCGAGGAGGAACTCACCAGCCTGGAGGCCGAGATCAACAGGGCCGGCAAGGGCAAGCAGCAGGACGCCGTCCGCGCCTGGCTGAAGGGCAACCCGGGCGTCGTCGACAAGCTCGCGCCCGTGCGGTCGTCCGGTTCCGGTGACACTCCCGCCGAGGCGAAGCGTCCGCTGGACGTGGCTTGGTTCCCCTGGGAGGAGGACGTCGCGATCACCTACCTGTGGAAGAATGTCCTGGAAAAGCGCGGCTACACGCTGAACCTGAAGCAGATGGACGTCGGGCCGGTCTACACGGGCCTCTCCACCGGTGATCTCGACCTCAACTTCGACGCCTGGCTGCCGCACTCGCAGAAGAACTTCTACGAGCCGAACAAGGACAAGCTCACCGACCTCGGCACCTGGTACGAACCGGTCTCGCTGGAGGTCTCCGTCCCCTCGTACGTCAAGGACGTCACGTCGCTCGAGGACCTCAAGGGCAAGGCCGACCTGTTCAAGGGGCGGATCGTCGGCATCGAGCCGGGCACCGGCCAGATGGACCTCCTCAAGAAGAAGGTCCTGCCGGCCTACGGCCTGGACAAGGAGTACAAGGTCGTCGACGGCTCCTCGCCGGCGATGCTGGCCGAGCTCAAGCGGGCCTACGCCAAGAAGGAGCCCATCGCGGTCACCCTCTGGTCGCCGCACTGGTCGTACAGCGAGTACGAGCTGACCAAGCTGGAGGACCCCGAGGGCGCCTGGGGCGAGAGCAACACCATCCACACCATCGCGAGCAAGAAGTTCCCCGAGCAGTACCCCGAACTCACGAAGTGGATCAAGGGATTCACGATGAGCGAGGACGAACTCGGCACGCTTGAGAAGGAGATCAAGGACCGCGGCCAGGGCAAGGAGGAGGAAGCCGTCGCCGCCTGGCTGGAGGAACACCCGGACGTGCCGGGGCGCATGACCCCGCAGTGACGGCGACGCCGGCGCGGTGACCACCGCGCCGGCCGCCACCGGCCGCCCCGAGGGGCGGGCCCGGCACCGCACCTGACAGCGGGGCCGGGCCCGCCCCTCGGGCGCGTCCGGAACACGGTGAGGACCCGGACGATCACCCGTCGCGAGAGCCTCCCACGGGCCTTCGGGCGCCTCCCCGTGACCTCCCGCCCCACTTCGGGCGACAATGGTGGAAACACCTGGCACCCCGCGCACCTCGAACCGAAGGGGCCGAGTCCCGGCCGGCGTGAACCGCGGGGTCGTGCGCGATCGCCCGGGACGCCGACGTGACAGGCGCCTGAAACGGTGTGCCGAACATGCGTAGGGTGCAGACAGCTCAAAAGAAGGAGTGCGCCGGACAGCGGCGCACGCACCGGGTACGGGACGACGGGCGAAGGAGGGAGCCGGGGCGATGGGCGACCACAAGGAGCAGCCTCTGCGGGTGGGCGCGGCCGTGCGGCGGCGACGCCGGGCGCTGGACCTCACCCTTGCCGTGGTGGCCGAGCGCAGCGGTCTGTCGGTCCCGTTCCTGAGCCAGATCGAGAACGAGCGCGCGCGTCCCAGCCAGAGCTCCCTGGAGAAGGTCGCCGACGCCCTGCGCACCACCGCGGTGGAACTGCTCGCCGCCGCCGACCCGGCGTGCAGCGTCGACGTCGTCCGCGCGGAGGACACCGAGCCGTTGCTCGCACCGCGCGTCCGGTCCCTGGTGCGCGGTCATCACCAGATGCACGCCTCTGAATTCACTGGCGACCATGACGCCGGGCGCGAATTCCAGTTCCGCAACGACCAGTTGATGTACGTGGCGGACGGCGCCGTGGAGATCGAGGCGGAGGGCCGTGCCTACCGCCTCGGCCGCGGCGACACCCTGTACCTCACCGGGGGCGTCCGGCACCGGTGGCGGGCCACGGTCGCGGAGACCCGGCTGATCGTCGTCGCCGTCGCGGAGCACATCGAGGCGGTCCGGGACAAGCCGCGCCGATGAGTTCCCCGCGGATCGTCTCCCTCGTCCCGTCCCTGACCGAGGCAGTGGCGCTCTCCGCCCCCGGCGCCCTGGCCGGCGCCACCGACTGGTGCACCCACCCCGCCGGTCTCGACGTCGTGCGGATCGGCGGCACCAAGAACCCGAAGGTGGAACGGATCGCCGCCCTCGCCCCCGACCTGGTGATCGCCAACGAGGAGGAGAACCGCCCGTCCGACCTCGCCGACCTGCGCGCGGCCGGCCTCGAGGTGCTGGTGACGGAGGTGCGGACGCTGCCCCAGGCCTTCGGCGAGCTGGCCGGGGTGCTCACGGCGTGCGGCGTGGACACGCGCCCCCGGTGGCTGGACGAGGCCGAAGCGGCCTGGGACGCCGTGGCGTCCCCGACGACGCGCCGGACCGCGGTCGTGCCCGTCTGGCGGCGGCCCTGGATGGTGCTGGGCCGGGACACCTTCGCCGGTGACCTGCTGTCCCGCCTCGGCGTCGACCACCTGTACGCGGATCACCGGGAACGCTATCCCCGCGTCCCCCTGGACGCCTTGCGCGCGGCGGCCCCCGATCTGGTCGTGCTGCCCGACGAGCCCTACCGCTTCACCGCCGACGACGGCCCGGACGCCTTCCCGGGGGTGCCGTGCGCGATGGTCGGGGGCCGGTATCTCACCTGGTACGGGCCGTCGTTGGCGAAGGCCGCGACGGTGCTGTCCCGGGAACTGCGGGCGGTGCGCCGCTGACACCCCGCCGGCAGGGCATAAGCTGACCTTATGAGTGAGACGGACGGCGGCCGTGCGGCACCCAGGTCCGTGACCGCCGCGACCCTGGCCCACCGGGTCCCGGACCTCGGAGCGCTGGAACTGCTGCTGGCGGTGGCGCGGATCGGGAGCCTGGGCGGAGCGGCACGCGAACTGGGCATCACCCAGCCCGCGGCCAGCAGCCGGGTCCGGTCCATGGAGCGACAGCTCGGCATGGCACTGGTGGACCGCTCACCGCGGGGGTCGCGGCTGACCGACGCGGGCGCGCTGGTCACCGACTGGGCCCGGCGGATCGTGGAGGCGGCGGAGGCCTTCGACGCGGGGGCGCAGGCACTGCGGGACCGCCGGGACTCACGGCTGCGGGTGGCGGCGAGCATGACGATCGCCGAGTACCTGCTTCCGGGCTGGCTGCTCGCGCTGCGTTCGCAGCGGCCGGACACGGCGGTGTCGCTGCTGGCCGGGAACTCCGCCTCGGTCGCGGAGCGGCTGCTGTCGGACGAGGCGGACGTGGGGTTCGTGGAGGGGGTGACGGTGCCGTCGGGCCTGGACTCCGCGGTGATCGCCCACGACCGGCTGATCGTGGTGACGGCACCGACGCATGCCTGGGCCCGCCGCCGTCGCCCGCTCGCCGTCGGGGAACTGGCGACCACCCCGCTGATCCTGCGCGAGAAGGGCTCCGGCACCCGGCAGGTCCTGGACACCGCCCTGGGCGGGCTGGCCCGACCGCTGATCGAACTGTCGTCCACGACCGCGGTGAAGGCCGCCGCGGTGAGCGGTGCCGGCCCGGCCGTCCTCAGCGAACTGGCCGTGGGCGAGGAGCTGGCGATGCGCCGTCTGATCCGCATCCCCGTGCACGGCATAGCCCTGGCCCGCGACCTCCGCGCGGTCTGGCCGACCGGCCACCGCCCCACGGGCCCCGCCCGCGACCTGCTGACCCTGACCCGCGGCTGAGCACCTGTCCGCCGCACACCGGGGGAGAGGACCGAGGAGCGCGGCGGGTGGGTCGAAGTGGCGTGACCGCTCGGACCGGAGGGCGTACGACGCGTGGGTCCTCGCCCGTCTCCGGGTGCCGCTGCACGCCCGGCACCCAGCCGGCGTACGCGCTGATGCCGATCAGCGGCCCGGCCGCCATGCCGTCCTTCCTCGCCGACGCCGGTGAGCGGGGCCCCCGCTCACCGGCGTGATGGTTCAGGACCTCCCGTCACCTCCGGCCGTCCTCAACGGCCAGGTCGCACAGGCGGTGTCCATAGCGGCCTCCGGCCACGGGGCCTCCCGGGCCCGGAGCACGCACAAGATGCGTCTCGCCGCCCCGGGGGCCGGCGGGCTCACTCCTGCTCGGTCTTCAGGAACGGTGCGCCTCCCGTCGAGCTGGGGTCTGTGGCGGCTTTCCCCCTACAGTGCCCGGATGAGCATGACGCCCGTACCAGGCTGGTATCCCGACCCGCACGCCCCGCATCTGGAACGCTGGTGGGACGGCGCTGCCTGGACCGAGCACCGGCGCGCCCCCGAGGGCCCCGGAGGACCGGTCCCTCCGCCTCCCGGCGGCACCGGCCGTGTCCGGGCCATCGCCCTCACCGCGGCGGCGGGCATGCTCGTCACCGCGGTCGTCACCGGCGCGGTGCTGCTGGGGGACGGCGGCGGCGACCCGGAAGCCGGGACCGGCCCCACCGGCGCGGTGTCCGCCCACACGCCGGACGGCGAGCCCTCCGCACCGGAGTCCGCGTCCGCCGGCGCCCCCACGTCCGCCGACGGCCCCGGCGTCGTCGAGGACCAGCTCAACGGCGTCACCTTCCCGCTCCTCGACGGCTGGGTCCGGCCGCAGCACGTCAGCCTGCCCGACGTCGTCATGACCACTCCCGGCACCCACGACTGCCCCGGCGAGGGCAGTGTCTGCCGCTCCGGCGTGGTCATCTCCCGCACGGTGACCGCGACCGACGAGACGTCCCCGGAAGCGCTCGCCAAGGAGGACATCTCCGAGGCGGCCGAGGACGCCTTCGAGGAGGACGCCCTCGACCAGAGCCCCTACGGCGGCATCGAGTCCCACGAGGTCGTCGAGTCCGGCCCGGTCGCGGTGGCGGGCCGCGCCGGATACCTCGTCCGCTGGCGCGTCACGACCGGCAAGGGGCCCGGCGGCCATGTGCAGTCCCTGGTCTTCCCGTCCAGCGTCGGCACCGAGGCGCCGATCGTGGTCCGCTACGTCTTCGAGAGCGGCGAGGGCGCCCCGCCCCTGTCCGACATGGACCGCATCACCCAGGGCATCCGCGCGGTCGGCGACGCGGACCCGGGCGGCGGCGTGGGCAGCAGCCTCGGCCCCCGCCCGTGACACGTCCCGTGACCCGCGCCGGGCCGGGGCCCCGGTGTCATGTCAGAGGAACGTCATGCCCTCGCCGCGGTACGTCGGCACGGTCGCCGTCACCTCGCCGCCCTCGATCAGCCGCAGCGCGTCGAACCGTTCGCACAGCTCACCCGCCTTGGCGTGCCGGAACCACACCTTGTCGCCGATCAGCAGATCGTCGGCCGGCGGGCCCAGCAGCGGCGTCTGGACCTCTCCGGGCCCCTCCTGCGGGTCGTAGCGCAGCCCCTCGGGCCGCCAGGGCACCGGCAGCCGGTCGGCGCCGGCCGCGCCGGAGGCCGGGTACCCGCCGCCGAGCACCGTCACCACGCCCACGCCCGGCCGCCGTACGACGGGCAGGGCGAAGAGCGCCGCCGGACGCCCGGTGAACGACGTGTAGTTGTCGAACAGCCGCGGCACGTACAGCCCCGAACCCGCCGCCACCTCGGTGACCGCGTCCTCCTCGGCGGTGAACTGCACACTGCCCGTACCGCCGCCGTTGACGAACTCCAGCCCGGGGGCGACCTCCCGCACCGCCCGCACCACCGCCGCACGCCGCCCGGCCAGTTCCCGCCGTGCGGCGGCCTGCATCAGCCGCACGGCCCGGGAGCGCAGCGGCTGCCGGGCCACCGCGTCGCCGACGCCCGCGACATGACCCTCGTACGCCATGATCCCCACCAGTTCGAACCCGGGGCGCCGGACCACCGCGCGTGCCGTCTCGGCGACCTGGGCGGGGGAGTGCAGCGGGGAACGCAGCGCCCCCACCCGCACCCGGCCGCCGAGCAGCTTCAGTGAGGTGTCCAACTCCAGGCAGACCCGCACCACTTCACCGCCGCCCGCGCGTGCGGCGTCGATCAGGTCCAGCTGCGCCGGGTCGTCGATCATGACGGTGACGGCGGCGGCGGCTTTGGGATCGGCGGTCAACTCGGCATAGCCCGCGCGGTCGGCGGAGGGGTACGCGAGCAGGACGTCGTCGAAACCGGAGCGGGCCAGCCACAGGGACTCGGCGAGAGTGAACGACATGATCCCCGCGAAACCCTCCCGGGCGAGGACCCGTTCGAGCAGGGCACGGCAGCGCACGGACTTGCTCGCCACCCGGATCGGTTTCCCGCCGGCCCGGCGGAGCAGATCGTCCGCGTTGGCGTCGAAGGCGTCCAGATCGACGATCGCGAGCGGGGCGTCGAGATGGGCGGTGGCCTGGTCGTAACGGGCCCGGTCGGAGGCGCGCACAGTCATGAACGAAGCCTGCCAGACAGGATTACCGCAGGGTAGGGGGATGTTCCGGGCAGATGCCGCGGCCCTGCCGACTGGTTCCCGTTCGATCGGGATCACGCCGTAGAGTGACGCGCACGCCCGGCGAGAACCACGCCGGACGAAGGCTCGTGCCGGGATGACGCTCCACCCGTACGGGTATCTCTGCCCGGGACGGCCTCGTACCGGGTCCGGCGGCGGACACCGGCCCGCCGCGAGGAAACGGTCCGGACGCGACGAAACGGGGGGTGCATGAGCACGGAAGCGCAGCGCGCCTCCCACCCTCCGCGCCCCACGACGCCACCGCGTCCGCCCCACCCGCCGGGCAGGCCGGACGACACCCGGGGGCCGGACCGGCGGCAGCCGGAGACCGGTGCCGGAAAGACGCCCCCGGAAGCATCCGCCGGGGGGCAGGCGGACGGCACCGCGCCGGTCCAGCCCAAGGGCAGGACCTCGGGCGGAACGGGCGCGTTCGACATGCGCCGGCCGGCGGCGCCGCCGCCCGCCGCTTCCCCACCCGCCGCTTCCTCGTCCTCCGGTCCTTCGCGTTCCGACCTCCCGCCTCCCGGCTCCGCGCCGTCCCGGCCCCGGTTCCCGCGCTTCGACACCGGCGGACCGACGGCCGGTACGGCCGGCCCGGACGGCACGCCGCCGCCCCCGCCGCAGGCCTCCGCCCGCTTCCCGGACACGCCGCCGGCCGTCGTCCGGGGAACACCGTCTGCGGGCACCGCCCCGAGCGCCCCGAGCGGTTCGACCGCCGTGCCGCGGCAGCCCGCAGCCCCCCGCCCCGCCGTCCGGCACCGGGACACCCCCGCCGAAACCCCGTCGGAGACGACCACCCGCCTGCGCCCGATCACCGCCTCCGCACCCGCCGAACCGGCCCCCCGCACGGCCACCCCGCCTTGGTCGGCCATGCCGCCACCCCGCCCGGCACCGGACGGCGCCTGGAGCCCGGCCCCGTGGCCGGGCTCCCCCGACCCCGCGCTCTCCTGGAGCGGTCCCATGACACCCGGCGGCGCCCTCGGCCCCCGCCGGCCCGTCGTGCCGTTCGCGCCGACGGGGACCGAGGGACACGACGAGAGCGCCCGGTCACGGCTCCTCGGACAGCGGGGCCGGGCCCAGATCGTGGCCGCCGCGGTCTGCCTCGTCCTCGGGGTGGGACTGACGAGCGGCGCCGTCGCCGGGAGCTGGCTCGCCGGGGACTCCGGTGAGACGGGCCCCCGCAGCGGCTTCAGCGCCGCCGGAAGCCTGTGGCACAGCGTCCCGGTCGACCAGTTGTTCCCGCCCACCGTGCAGGGCAAAGGCGCCGGTCCCGGCGACGCCGACCGGCTCTGGACCCGGATAGCCGTGGCCCCGGACAGCGGCTGCAAGGACGCCTTCGACCCCCTGCTGCGCAAGCTGTTCGCCCCCCTCGGCTGCGAACGCCTGCTGCGCGCCACCTACACCGACGCCACCCAGAGCCATGTCACCACCGTGGGCCTGCTGTTCACCGAGGCCGACGCCGCCGGCACGGCCGCCCTCGCCGACCGTGTCGCCGAGGAACGCCTGGACCGCCGCACCGACCTGGTGCCCCTCCCGTACGCCGCGAAAGGCACCGCCGCCGCCGACTTCGGCGCCGCGCAGCGTGCCTCCTGGACGCTCTCCGTCCTCACCGACGCCCCCGTCGTCGTCTACGCCGTCTCCGGCTGGGCCGACGGCCGCACCGTCGAGACCCCGCAGCCCGCCGAGGACGCCATGGAGTCCGGTGCCACCAGCGCGCCGGCCCAGGCGGGCCTCGGCCACGAGGCACGGGGCCTCGCCGACCGCGTCGAACGCGGCCTGCGCAAGAACGTCGACACGACCACGGAGCAGCCGTCATGAGGACCGCGACCGCCAGGGCCGCGACCCTGAGCACCCTCCTCGCCGCCACCCTCGCCCTGCTCCCCGTGACCGCCGCGCACGCCGACGGCATCCGCGCCCGGCAGTGGGGCCTGGACGCCCTGCACACCCAGGAGGCCTGGCGCACCACCCGGGGCGACGGCGTCGTCGTCGCCGTCCTGGACACCGGGGTCGACGCCGACCACCCCGACCTCGCCCGCAACGTCCTCGAGGGCAAGGACCTGGTCGGCTTCGGCGCCGAAGCCGGCGACCGCGCCTGGGCCCGGCACGGCACCGCCATGGCGGGCATCATCGCCGGTCACGGACACGGCCCCGGGAACGCCGAGGGCGTCCTGGGCATCGCGCCCGGAGCGAAGATCCTCCCCGTCCGGGTGATCCTGGAGGACGGCGACCCGTCCCGCGCCGAGGCCCGCCGCACCCGCGGCAACGCCCTCGCCGAGGGCATCCGCTGGGCCGCCGACCACGGCGCCGACGTCATCAACCTCTCCCTCGGCGACGACTCGGCCTCCGCGCACCCCGAGTCCGGCGAGGACGAGGCCATCCAGTACGCCCTCGGCAAAGGCGTGGCCGTCGTCGCCTCCGCCGGGAACGGCGGGGAGAAGGGCGACCGCGTCTCCTACCCGGCCGCCTACCCCGGCGTCATCGCCGCCACCGCCGTCGACCGCTACGGCACCCGCGCCCCGTTCTCCACCCGGCGCTGGTACGCCACGGTCAGCGCCCCGGGCGTCGACGTGATCATCGCCGACCCCGACCGCAAGTACTACGAGGGCTGGGGCACCAGCGCCGCCGCGGCGTTCGTCTCCGGCGCCGTCGCCCTGGTCAGGGCGGCCCACCCGGACCTGACCCCGGCCCAGCTCAAGAGCCTCCTGAAGGACACCGCCCGCAACGCCCCCGCCGACGGCCGCGACGACTCCCGCGGCTTCGGCTTCGTCGACCCGGCCGCCGCCATCGAGGCCGCGGCCCGGTTGAAGCCCGAGGGCCTGAAGCCGGTGGCCCACGGCGACCGGCACTTCGGCCCCGGCCCCAAGACCGCCGAGTCCGACGGCGACACCGCCGACTGGGCCGCACCCCTGGCGGGCGGCGCGGGCGGCGTCCTGCTGGTCGCCGCGGTCGTCCTGTGGCGCGGCCGCCGCACGGGCCGCGAGGACGTCTAGGCGCGCGAGGACCGAACGGTGTCACCGGGCGTCAGCCGACGCGGCGCCCCCGCCCCCTCCGTGAACACCGACACCGCCGCCCACGCCGCCGCCTCCACCAGCGCGACGCCCCGAGCCATCGTCGCGTTGCCGTCGGACAGCACGGCCACCAGCAGGTCCCGGCCGTCGACCGTGACGCGTCCGACGCTGTTCACGGCCCACAGCCCGGTCGCGTCGCGCGGCACCCAGCCGTTCTTCACCGCCCACGCCGAGCCGTCCACCGGGGGCCCGTCCCCCGGGGCACCGTCCGCCACGACCGGCACCCCCCACGCCTGCTCCGGGACCACCCCCTCCATCAGCCCCCGCACGTACGCCCGCGAGGCCCCGGTCAGCTCCGAATCCGCCCCGGCCCCGAACACCTGCCGCAGCAGCAGAAGTCGATCGGCGACGGTGGTCCGGGTCAGCCCCCACCGGGGGCCGTCGCCGCCCGTGGTCCGGGTGAGGCCGAAGCGGGCGTTCGCCGCGTCGAGCCCGTCCGCCCGCCCGATCGAGCGCCACAGCGCCGACGCCGAGTCGTTGTCGCTGCGCTCGATCATCGCGGCGGCGTCCGCGCGCTCCTCCCCGGTGAGCTCCCGTCCCGCGTCCTGCGCCCCGAGCAGCAGCGCCGCCAGGATGTCGACCTTCACGATGCTCGCGGTGACGAACGTCCGGTCACCGTGGCAGACGCCGACCGCGGCCACCGGATCCAGGACCCCCACCGACACCTCGGCGCCGTCCTCCCCCGTGAGCACCGACCCCGCCGTCATGGCGGCCGCCAGCCGTGCCCCCAGCCCGCAGGACCTCACCGGCACCTCCCGCATCTTCTGCCCCCCCCCTTGCCTCTTCCGTTTCCCGACCGCCCCCGTCCGAGCCCGCCACCGACGGCCGATAGGCTCGAGGACCGTGGCGAACAAGAACATTCCCGACCCGGCCTACCGCGACGACGACGGCTCCGCCGACCCCCGGCTGAGCGCGGCGCTCGCCGCGTGGGCCGAGGACGGCAACGCCGTCACCCCGGTACTCGAAGCGCTCAAGGACACCCGGCTGCTGGTCCCCGTGGTGGCCGTGCTCGGCGAGGTCGAGGAGGACGAGCGGGGGCTGCGCCGCGAGAAGACCAGCGACATGGCCGTCCCCACCCTGAAGGCGGGCCACCGCACCGCGCTGCCCGCGTTCACCTCCACCGACTCGCTGGCCCGCTGGGACCCGCAGGCCCGCCCCGTCGCCGTACCGCTGCACCAGGCCCTGCAGGCCGCCGCGCACGAGAAGGCCGACACGGTCGTACTCGACCTGGCGGGGCCCGTGCCCTTCGAGCTGACCGGGCCGCTGCTGCTCGCGCTCGCCGAGGGACGCACGACGACCGATCCGCTGGCCGACCCCGCGGTCACCGAGGCCCTGCGTGCGGTCGTCGCCGCGGAGCCCGCCGTGCTGCGCGCCCACCTCGGGCCGGGGCAGGCCGACGGGACCCTCGCCCTGGTCCTCGACCCCGCCGCACCCGTGGCCGAGGCGGCCAGGTCCGTGGCACAGCGCCTCGCCGCCGACGAGACACTGAGGGCCCGCCTGGTGCGCGGCCTCGACCTGGCAGTCCTGCCGGCCGAGGCGACGCCGCCGGGCGAGCCCTTCTACGTACGCCCCTGACGGGGCCGGACCCCTCGGGCGCGGGCGCGGACCTCTTCAGACGTAGAGCGGGCCCGTGTACTTCTCGCCCGGGCCCTGCCCCGGCTCGTCCCGGACGAGCGAGGCCTCGCGGAACGCCAGCTGGAGCGACTTCAGGCCGTCGCGCAGCGGCGCCGCGTGGAAGGAGCTGATCTCGGTCGCGGACGCGTCCAGCAGACCGGCCAGCGCGTGCACCAGTTTGCGCGCCTCGTCCAGGTCCTTGTGCTCGTCGCCCTCCTCGGTCAGGCCGAGCTTCACCGCGGCGGCGCTCATCAGGTTGACGGCGACGGTCACGATCACCTCGACCGCCGGGACCTCGGCGATGTCCCGGGTCATGGCGTCGAAGCCGGGGCTGTCGGCGCTCTCGGGGCCGTCGGTGATCTCGGGGGTCTCGGGGGTGTCCGTGGGGGAGGTGTCACTCATGCCCCACACGATAGGGCCAGGTGCGTGTCCTCTTGACAGCAGGAGGCGCGGCGGAGAAGTACGGGACGGACGGTTAGCGCACCCCCGCGGAAGCTGCTAACCTTGTGTAACGACCGGTCGGACCCGTCTGCCCACGGCAAGCGAGCCCGGCCCACAAGTGGAGGCTTTCGAACTCCCACCTGATCGTCCCCGGGGATGACAGGTCACCGGTCAGGCGGTGCCGCTCAGCGGCGATCCGCCCGAAAGTGCGCCCCGCGGTGACTGCGGCGGTGTTCCGGTAGTTCGAGGAGCCCGCCTGTGATCGTCCGGGGCATTTTTGTTGCTTCGGCGCGGTTAGGTCTAACGAAAACAGACGTTACGCGGCTGTCCGCCAGACCGTCGCGTGGTGCTAATCGAGGAGGATCCATCAGCGCCGAGCCCCGCATCAACGACCGGATTCGCGTTCCCGAGGTGCGACTTGTCGGTCCCAGTGGCGAGCAGGTGGGCATCGTCCCGCTGGCCAAGGCACTGGAGCTTGCGCAGGAGTACGACCTGGACCTGGTCGAGGTCGCGGCGAACGCCCGTCCGCCCGTGTGCAAGCTCATGGACTACGGGAAGTTCAAGTACGAGTCGGCCATGAAGGCCCGTGAGGCGCGCAAGAACCAGGCGCACACGGTCATCAAGGAGATGAAGCTCCGGCCGAAGATCGACCCGCACGACTACGACACCAAGAAGGGTCACGTCGTCCGGTTCCTCAAGCAGGGCGACAAGGTCAAGATCACGATCATGTTCCGTGGTCGCGAGCAGTCCCGTCCCGAACTGGGCTACCGACTGCTGCAGCGGCTCGCGGAGGACGTCCAGGACCTCGGGTTCATCGAGTCGAACCCGAAGCAGGACGGCCGGAACATGATCATGGTTCTCGGTCCGCACAAGAAGAAGACCGAGGCGATGGCCGAGGCCCGCCAGGCGCAGGAAGCTCGCAAGGCCGACGCGAAGGCCCACCCCGGCCGCTCGCAGAACGCCGCGGAGAGCGACCACGACGACCACGACGCGGAGACCGAAGCTCCGGCCCAGGCCGCCGCCGAGGCGTGATCCCGGGGGTTCGCCCCCAGGACATAACCGAAACAAGTACGACGCTCCACCGTGCCCGGTTTTCGTGACCGGGCATCGGAGCGCCACCGACGAGGAGATAACGGCGCTATGCCGAAGAACAAGACGCACAGCGGTGCCCGCAAGCGCTTCAAGGTCACCGGCTCCGGCAAGGTGCTCCGCGAGCGCGCCGGCAAGCGCCACCTGCTCGAGCACAAGTCGTCCCGTGTGACGCGTCGCCTCACCGGCAACGCCGAGATGGCCCCGGGCGACGCCAAGAAGATCAAGAAGCTTCTCGGCAAGTGACGCCACGGCGCCCAGGCGCCGTAGGTACGTCAGGACCGGGACCCAATCGATTTCGGGCCGTGTGAGGAACAACCACGGCCCCGCTACAAGGAGTCAAACAAGTGGCACGCGTCAAGCGGGCAGTCAACGCCCACAAGAAGCGCCGGGCGATCCTCGAGCAGGCCTCCGGCTACCGCGGTCAGCGTTCGCGCCTGTACCGCAAGGCCAAGGAGCAGGTCACCCACTCGCTGGTCTACAACTACAACGACCGCAAGAAGCGCAAGGGTGACTTCCGCCAGCTGTGGATCCAGCGCATCAACGCCGCTGCCCGCGCGAACGGCATCACGTACAACCGCTTCATCCAGGGTCTGAAGGCCGCGAACATCGAGGTCGACCGCAAGATCCTGGCCGAGCTGGCCGTGAACGACGCCACCGCCTTCGCCGCGCTCGTCGAGGTCGCGCAGAAGGCGCTGCCGTCCGACGTGAACGCGCCCAAGGCCGCGTGACGCCGCGCCGGTTCTGATCCGGCGTGATCCAACGGACCCGTAGGCGCTGCCTGCGGGTCCGTCGTATGTGCGGAAGTTGCGAGCGAAAGTGAACCGAATGCCCCCCGCCACGCCCGAGTTGATCTCCTCCCGCTCGCCCCGCGTGTCCGCCGCGCGACGGCTGGCCAAGCGGAACTTCCGGGGCAAGGAGCGACTGTTCCTCGCCGAGGGGCCGCAGGCCGTACGAGAGGCAGCCGTCCACCGGGCCGCAACCGGCCGGGACGGAGCCCACCGGCCCGCCGGCGCCGCCACGCTCGTCGAGCTGTTCGCCACGCCGGAGGCCGCCGAGCGGTACGCCGACATCATCGGCGCCGCGCGGGACGCCGGCGCCCGCGTCCACCTCGCCGCCGAACAGGTCATCGCCGACATCTCCACCACGGTCACCCCGCAGGGCCTCGTCGGGGTGTGCCACTTCCTGGACACC
The DNA here is from genome assembly GCF_053604275.1 of Streptomyces sp. NPDC004051. NCBI lineage: Bacteria > Bacillati > Actinomycetota > Actinomycetes > Kitasatosporales > Streptomycetaceae > Streptomyces > Streptomyces sp. NPDC004051. Next base: position 48,638 of record NZ_JBSGHG010000037.1, read on the forward strand.
CCCTTCGAGGAGATCCTCGCCGCCCGGCCCCGGCTCGTCGCCGTCCTCGCGCACGTACGCGACCCCGGCAACGCGGGCACCGTACTGCGGTGCGCCGACGCGGCCGGCGCCGAGGCCGTCGTCCTGACCGACGCCTCCGTCGACCTGTACAACCCCAAGGCCGTACGCGCCTCCGTCGGGTCGCTGTTCCACCTGCCCGTCGCCGTGGGCGTCCCCGTGGAGCGGGCCGTGGCCGCCCTCAGGGACACCGGAGTGCGGGTGCTGGCGGCGGACGGCGCGGGCGACCGCGACCTCGACGACGAACTCGACCGGCGCACCATGGGCGGGCCGACCGCCTGGGTCTTCGGCAACGAGGCGTGGGGCCTCCCCGAGGAGACCCGCGCGCTCACCGACGCCGTCGTCCGCGTCCCGATCCACGGAAAGGCCGAGAGTCTGAACCTCGCCACCGCCGCCGCCGTATGTCTCTACGCGTCGGCGCGTGCACAGCGCGCCGCCGGAGGGTGCCGCTCCGTCACCGAGAGCTAGTAGGGTGACCTGCCCGGGGACCCTCCCCAAGCTTTCGGCCGTGCCCCAGGCTCCCCGGCTCCGCCCGGGCTGGGGCACCCGCCGTGGGCGCGGGGCGCCCCGAGGGAGTTCTGAGAGGTGGGGTACGGGGATGACCGTCGGCACGAGCAGCGCACCGGGAGCACCGGAAGCGGCGCACCCGCCCGCGCCCCGGTCCGCCGGCCCCGCCGAGCTCGGCATCGATCCCGACCAGCTGCCCGACGGACTCGTCGTCGCCGACGAGCACGGCAGGGTGATCTGCTTCAACACGGCGGCCGCCCGGATCACCGCCGTCCCCGCCGAGCAGGCCCTCGGACAACTCCTCGACGCGGCCCTGCCGTTGGAGGACCTGGAGGGCCGGCGCTGGTGGCAGCTCACCGACCCCTACGGCGGCCTCGCCATCCGGGTGAGCCAGCCCGAGCGCAATCTGCTGCTGCCCGGCGGCCGGGAAGTCCTCGTCTCGGCACGCTACGTCCGCACCCGCCCCACCGGCCCGGTCCACCGGGTCGTGGTCTCCCTGCGCGACACCGAGGCCCGGCGCCGCACCGAACGCAGCCACGCCGAACTGATCGCCATCGTCGCCCACGAACTGCGCTCCCCGCTCACCTCCGTCAAGGGGTTCACCGCCACCCTGCTCGCGAAGTGGGAGCGCTTCACCGACGAGCAGAAACAGCTGATGCTGGAGACCGTCGACGCCGACGCCGACCGCGTCACCCGGCTCATCGCCGAACTCCTCGACATCTCCCGCATCGACTCCGGACGCCTCGAGGTGCGCCGCCAGCCCGTCGACATCGGCACGGCCGTCGGACGGCACATCCAGGCGTACGTCGCCGCCGGACAGCCCGCCGACCGGTTCCTGCTGCGGATCCAGCACCCCCTGCCCGCCCTGTGGGCCGACCCCGACAAGGTCGACCAGGTGCTCAGCAACCTGCTGGAAAATGCCGTGCGCCACGGCGAGGGAACCGTCACCATCGACATCACGCCCTCGGCGTCCCCCCGAGACCGGGAGAACGGCGAGCACGCGGCCACGTCGGTCACCGTGAGCGACGAGGGTCCCGGCATCCCGGAGGAGTCCATGAACCGCGTCTTCACCCGCTTCTGGCGGGGCAGCAAGCGCGGCGGCACCGGCCTCGGGCTGTACATCGTCAAGGGCATCGTCGAGGCCCACGGCGGCACCATCACCGTCGGCCGCGCCCGCGGCGGCGGCGCGGAGCTGCGATTTACGTTGCCCGTGGCGGCCCCGGCGTATCTCACCTAGAGCGCACCCAGGGCCCCACGGGCGCGTTCGCCCTTCCTCACCCCGTTAGACTCGGCCTCTGGCCACCAATGTGTCCCGCAGACGAAAGACGCTTCGTCCACGAGCCGGTGACGGGGACCATCAGCCTTGGGGCACCTCCCAGCGGTAGCTGGGGGACAAACGGAAGTACGGGAAGAGATGTCGGCACCCAATAAGTCGTACGACCCAGTCGAGGTCGAGGCGTTGAAACCGGAAGAGATCGAGCGCATGCGGGACGAGGCGCTCGCCGCCTTCGCCGCCGCGGACTCCCTCGACGCGCTCCACGAGGCCAAGGTCGCCCACACCGGCGCCACCTCCCCGCTGGCTCTCGCCAACCGCGAGATCGGCGCCCTGCCCCCGCACGCCAAGGCCGACGCGGGCAAGCGCGTGGGCCAGGCGCGCGGTGCCGTGAACAAGGCCCTCGCCGGCCGCCAGGCCGAGCTCGAGGCCGAGCGCGACGCACGCGTGCTGGTCGAGGAGGCGGTGGACGTCACGCTGCCGTACGACCGCGTACCGGCCGGCGCCCGGCACCCGCTGACCACGCTCTCCGAGCGCATCGAGGACATCTTCGTCGCCATGGGCTACGAGGTCGCCGAGGGCCCGCAGGTCGAGGCCGAGTGGTTCAACTTCGACGCCCTGAACATCGGACCGGACCACCCGGCCCGCGGCGAGCACGACACCTTCTTCGTGCAGGGCCCGAAGGGCGGCACCGAGTCCGGCGTCGTGCTGCGCACCCACACCTCGCCCGTGCAGGCCCGCACCCTGCTCGACCGCGAGCTGCCGGTCTACGTGATCTGCCCCGGCCGCGTCTACCGCACCGACGAGCTGGACGCGACCCACACCCCCGTCTTCCACCAGGTGGAGCTCCTCGCCGTCGACGAGGGTCTGACCATGGCGGACCTCAAGGGCACCCTGGACCACATGGTGCAGTCGCTGTTCGGCGAGAGCATGAAGACCAGGCTGCGGCCGAACTTCTTCCCGTTCACCGAGCCGAGCGCCGAGATGGACATGCTCTGCTACGTCTGCAGGGGCGAGTCCGTCGGCAACCCCGACCGCCCCTGCCGCACCTGCTCCTCCGAGGGCTGGATCGAACTCGGCGGCTGCGGCATGGTCAACCCGCGGGTGCTCACCGCCTGCGGCGTCGACCCCGAGAGGTACAGCGGATTCGCCTTCGGGTTCGGCATCGAGCGGATGCTGATGTTCCGCCACAACGTCGAGGACATGCGAGACATGGTCGAGGGTGACGTCCGGTTCACCCGGCCGTTCGGGATGGAGATCTGATGCGGGTCCCGCTTTCTTGGCTGCGGGAGTACGTCGACCTGCCGGCAACGGAGACCGGTCGCGACGTCCAGGCCAAACTCATTTCGGCCGGCCTCGAGGTCGAGACGGTCGAACACCTCGGAGCCGACCTCAAGGGCCCCCTGGTCGTCGGCCAGGTACTGACCATCGAGGAGCTGGAGGGCTTCAAGAAGCCGATCCGCTTCTGCACCGTCGACGTAGGCCGGGCCAACGGCACCGGTGAGCCCCAGGAGATCGTCTGCGGCGCCCGCAACTTCGCGGTCGGCGACAAGGTCGTCGTGGTCCTCCCCGGCGCCACCCTGCCCGGTGGCTTCGCGATCGCCGCCCGCAAGACCTACGGCAAGGTCTCGCACGGCATGATCTGCTCCAGCGACGAGCTGGGCATGGGCGACGACGGCAGCAAGGGCATCATCGTGCTGCCGCCGGAGACCGAGGTCGGCAAGGACGCGATCGAGCTGCTGGAGCTGGTCGACGAGGTCCTCGACATCGCCGTCACCCCGGACCGCGGCTACTGCCTGTCGATGCGCGGCGTGGCCCGCGAGACCGCCACCGCCTACGGCCTGCCGCTGCGCGACCCGGCACTGCTCGACGTGCCCGGACCGAACGCCTTCGGCTACCCGGTGAAGGTCTCCGACCCGGTCGGCTGCGACCGCTTCACCGCCCGCACGGTGACCGGCCTGAGCCCCGACGCGCGTTCCCCGATCTGGCTCCGGCGCCGGCTGCAGAAGGCCGGCATGCGCCCGGTCTCCCTCGCCGTGGACGTCACCAACTACGTGATGCTGGAGCTCGGCCAGCCGCTGCACGCCTACGACCGCTCCCTGGTCCAGGGCGCCGTCGGCGTCCGCCGGGCCGAGCCGGGCGAGAAGCTCACCACCCTCGACGGCGTACAGCGCACCCTCGACGCCGAGGACCTGGTGATCACCGACGAGCGCGGCCCGATCGGGCTCGCCGGCGTCATGGGCGGCGCCGACACGGAGATCGCAGATCACGACCTCGAGAACGCCACCACCGACGTGGTGATCGAGGCCGCGCACTTCGACGCGGTGTCGATCGCGCGCACGGCCCGCCGGCACAAGCTGTCCTCCGAGGCGTCCCGGCGCTTCGAGCGGGGAGTCGACCCGCAGGCCACCGCCGCCGCCGCGCAGCGCACGGTCGACCTGCTGGTGCTGCTCGCCGGCGGTACCGCCGAGGCCGGGGTCACCGAGGTCGTCGCCCCGAGCGCGCCGCACACCATCACCATCCCGGCCGACCACCCGGACAAGGTCGCGGGCGTCGCCTACGGCCGCGAGACCGTCGTGCGCCGCCTGCAGCAGGTCGGCTGCGACGTCTACGGCCAGGACGAGCTGATCGTCACCGTGCCGTCCTGGCGGCCCGACCTGACCGACCCGAACGACCTGGCCGAGGAGGTCGTCCGGCTCGAGGGCTACGAGAACCTGCCCGCCACGCTGCCCAGGCCGCCCGCCGGCCGCGGGCTGACCTCCCGGCAGCGGCTGCACCGCAGGATCGGCCGGGCCCTGGCGGGCGCCGGATACGTCGAGGCGCCGAACTACCCGTTCGTCAGCGAGCAGGTCTTCGACCAGCTCGGCCTGGACGCCGACGACCCGGCCCGCCGGGTGGTCAGGCTGACCAACCCGCTCAGCGACGAGGAGCCCGCGCTGCGGACCTCGCTGCTGCCCGGCCTGCTCGGCGCGCTGCGGCGCAACGACGGACGCGGCTCGCACGACCTGGCCCTCTTCGAGACCGGTCTGGTCTTCTTCCCGCGCGAGGAGCAGCGGACCGCCGTCCGGCTGCCGGTGGACCGGCGGCCCACCGGCGAGGAGCTCGCCGACCTCGACGCGGCGCTGCCGCACCAGCCGCGGCACGTGGCCGCGGTCCTCGCCGGTGCCCGCGAGCAGGCCGGCTGGTGGGGCGCGGGCCGCCCGGCCGACTGGGCCGACGCGATCGAGGCCGCCCGCGCCGTCGCCGCCGAGGCGGGCGCCGAACTCGTGGTGCGCAAGGGCCAGTACGGCCCGTGGCACCCGGGCCGCTGTGCCGAGCTGGCGGTCGTCGTCGACGGCACCGAGCGGGTGATCGGACACGCCGGAGAGCTGCACCCGGGCGTGCTGAAGACCCTGGGCCTGCCCGCGCGCAGCTGCGCGATGGAGCTCGACCTGGACGTCCTGGAGCAGGCCGGCGACGAGACCCCGCAGGCGCCGGGCATCTCCACCTTCCCGGTCGCCACGCAGGACGTCGCGCTGGTCGTCGACGCGTCCGTGCCGGCCTCGGACGTCGAGGCGGCACTGCGCGAGGGCGCCGGTGAACTGCTGGAGTCCATCCGCCTGTTCGACGTGTACGAGAACGCCGGGCAGCTGGGTGAGGGACGCAAGTCCCTGGCGTACGCGCTGCGGTTCCGCGCGCCCGACCGGACGCTGACGGTCGACGAGGCGTCCGCGGCCCGGGAGACGGCGGTCGCCCTCGCGGGCGAGCGCACCGGGGCGGTCCTTCGCGGCTAGCGGCTCCTCCCGGGGGCCGGTCCTTCGGGGCCGGCCCCCGGGCTCTCGCGGGGTGCCCGTGTCTCCGTGCGCCCCTGGGATCACATGGGCCTCTCACGCACCTGTTACCGCCAGTTACCTCACTCGTTCGGGTGACTTTTCGGGCGATACATCCGGATCGGATCCTGTGGTCGAAAGAATCAGACCGGCCTCTCCGAGGCCGGTCTGCGCTGTCTGGGCCACAAATGGGGGGCCATCGGCATGATCCGCTTCAAGGCTGGAGCACCCCGCACGGGGCGGCCCAGGACCACCTCATGGAATCCCGACCGCTGCCCGCTGCGCCGGGCGCTCGCCCGCGGACTGCCGCCCACCGCCCTGGGGACCATCGGCACCGGACTGGCGCTGCACGTCGGGCAGAGCCTGCTGCGGGAGCTGCGGCGGACCCGCACGATCGCCCGCACCGCGCAGCGGAGGCTGCTGCCGCCGCCGCGCGTCGACGGACTGACGGTCGCCGCCGTCCAGCTCTCCGCCGACCGGGACGCCCGGCTCGGCGGTGATCTGTACGAGGTGCTCGCCACCGAGCACGGCGTGCGCGCGGTCATCGGCGACGTCCGCGGACACGGGCCCGGCGCCGCCCCCACCGTCACCGCCGTCCTCGGAAGCTTCCGCGCGGCCGCGTACGACGAACCCGACCTGGCCGGAGTGCTGCGCCGACTGGAGCGGGCGATGGACCGGCACCTGCGGGAGCGGGCCCGAGCCGAGCGGCTTCCCACAGCCGTCGGCGCCGCCGACGGCCACCAGGTCGCCGAGGAGTTCGTCACCGTACTGCTCCTCGAGATCCTTCCGGACGGGCAGGTCCGGGCGCTCAACTGCGGCCACCCCTGGCCCCATCTGCTGAGCGGCACGCGGGCCGAACCGCTCGCCCGCGCCGATCCGCACCCGCCGCTGGGCCCGTTCCCGCTGCCCGCCGAGCTCCCCACCGTCCCCTGCGGACGACTGCTGCCCGGTGACATGCTCGTCCTGCACACGGACGGAGCCGAGGACGCACGGGACGCCGACGGCCGCTTCTTCCCGCTGCCGGAGGTGCTCGCCGCGGCCGCGCGCGAGGCGCCGCGCACACCACAGGCGGTCCTGCACACGGTCCTCACGGCACTGACCCGCCACACCGGCGGCTCACCCCAGGACGACATCGCCCTCATGGTCCTCAGGAACGAGCGCCCGTCCCCGCGCGCCCCCTCGATCGCTGCACGACCCCCGCGGCCGGTCACGACGGACCCGCGTGCGGCGAGCCCCCAGCAGTTCCCCGCATAGCCGTGCGTCCCCCGCGGCGTGCGCGGCCGGCCGGCGGGCCGCCCGCCCCGCCACGGAGTGTCGGGCAGGCGGCAGGGCGGACGGCGCGGACACGGGCCGCCGCACTGTACGAGGGGGAGCCGGCGGCCCGGCCGGCCTCTTTCGAGGTACCTCAGTCAACCGTCCGGGAACTCTCCGCGACAGCGCGCACACGCTACGGATTCGGGCACTCCGTTCACACCCCGTGTGAACACCCGGCCACTACCCTGTCGGCACCGATCCTCCGGGGGACTCCATGCAGCCCAACACCCTGCTCGACGCGGTCCTGGACGAGGCCGGCGTCTCGCACGCCGGCCTGGCCGCGCACGTCAACCAGGCCGGCCGGGCGCGCGGACTGTCACTCAGGTACGAACACACCGCCGTGGCCCGCTGGTTGAAGGGGCAGCGGCCCCGCGGCCAGGTGCCCGACCTGATCTGCGAGGTCCTGGCCCTCCGGCTGCACCGCCAGGTCACCCTCGACGACATCGGCCTCGGTGTCCCCGGCGGACCCTCCGCCCCGCACCCCGGTTCGCTCTCCGGCTTCGTCGAGCGGGCCACCGCACTGTGGCGCTCCGACCAGCAGCGGCGCCCGCACCTGCTGGGCGCGCCCGCGGTCACCGGCACCCCCGCCGTGATGCCCGTATGGGAGTGGGAGAACCCGCCCGAGGACGTGGACGTCTCCCGCGGCGGCCGGCACCGGGTCACGCCGGGCGACCTGGAGATGCTGCGCTCCGCCCGCTCCCACTACGAGCAGATGTACCGCAAGGCCGGCGGTGTCGCGACCCGCGCCCGCATCGTCGGCTTCCTCAACACCGAGGCCGCCCCGCTGCTGCGCGGCAGCTACACCGACTCCACCGGCCGTCAACTGCACCGGGCCACGGGCGGGCTGGTGGCGGTCGCGGGGATCTGCGCGTACGACTCCGACGCGCACGGACTCGCCCAGCGCTACTTCCACCAGGCGCTCCGGCTGGCAAAGGCCAGCGGGGACCGCGGACTCGGCGCGTACGTGATCGCGCTCCTGGTCAACCAGTCGCTGTTCATGCGGGAACACCGGCAGGCCGTCGCCTTCGCGGAGGCCGCGCTGCGCGCCGCGGGCAAGCACATCACCCCCGCCCTCGCCTCCGACCTGTACGCGATGCAGGCGAAGGCGTACGCACACCTCGGCGACGGCACGAGCGCGCTGTCCTGCATCCGCCGCGCCGAACGGGCCGCCGAGCGCATCCGGCGCGGCCACGAACCCGAGGAGACCGGCTACGTCCAACCCGGCCTGGTCAACGTGCAGGTGGCGGAGGCGCTGCTCAGTCTCGGCGAGCTGGCCGCGGCGGGCGAGCACGCGGCCGCCGCCGTCGACAACCCCGCGCACGACCGGGGACGGGTGCACCGGCTCGCCATGCTGAGCACCATCGAACTACGACAGGGCAACGCCGACAGAGCGGTCGCCGTCGCGGTGCAGATGGCCGAGCAGGCCCGTGGGATGGAGTCGCAGCGGCTGCGCGACAGACTGCGCGCCGTACGCGAGCGCCTGGTGCGCAACGGCTGCGCCGGCACCGGTGAGGCGGCCGAACTCATCGACGGCGCCCTGCGTGTACCGCTGTAGCCCGCCGCGCCTGCCCGGTGGCCCGTCCGCGCGCCCGGTGGCCCGGGCGGCCCGCCGCAGGTGGCCGCGGTGTGCGCCCGCGTCGCGCCGTCCACTGCGTCGCGGGCGGCCTCCCGTGCGCCTGCTGCCGGACCGCTGCTGCTGCGATATTGCCCCTTACTCAGCGGAAGGCGGCATGACCGTGCAGTGGACGAAGCAGAACGAACACATTGTGTACTCGAACCGCTGGTTCAGCGTCAATCTCGCAGATGTCGCACTACCGGACGGCCGGCATCTCGACCACTTCCTCATCCGGCTGCGGCCCGTCGCCGTGGCCACGGTGGTGAACGAGGCCAACGAGGTCCTCCTCCTGTGGCGCCACCGCTTCATCACCGACAGCTGGGGGTGGGAGCTCGCGGCCGGTGTGGTCGAGGACGGCGAGGACGTCGTCCGGGCGGCGGCCCGGGAACTGGAGGAGGAGACCGGCTGGCGTCCCGGCCCCCTGCACCACCTCATGAGCGTGGAACCGTCCAACGGGCTCACCGACGCCCGGCACCACATCTACTGGGCCGACGAGGGCGAGTACGTCGGACACCCGGTGGACGACTTCGAGTCGGACCGCCGGGAGTGGGTGCCGCTGAAGGTGGTGCCCGACCTGGTCGCCCGCGGCGAGGTCCCGGCCGCCAACATGGCGGCCGCGTTACTGCTGCTGCACCATCTCAGGCTCGGCCAGGACGGCAGGCCCTGACACCCGACGGCCCGGCGCCCTCTCGGGGAGCCGGGCCCATGAAGCTTTTCTCAGCCGTAGCTGTAGAAGCCGGAGCCGGTCTTGCGGCCCAGACGGCCTGCGTCGACCATGCGCTGGAGCAGCGGGGGAGCGGCGTACAGCGGCTCCTTGTACTCCTCGTACATCGAGTGCGCGACCGAGGCCACCGTGTCCAGACCGATCAGGTCGGACAGCTTCAGCGGGCCCATCGGGTGGGCGCAGCCCATCTCCATGCCGTTGTCGATGTCCTCACGGCTGGCGATGCCCGACTCGAACATCCGGATCGCGGAGAGCAGGTACGGGATCAGCAGCGCGTTCACCACGAACCCGGAACGGTCCTGGGCGTGGATCGCGTGCTTGCCCAGCACCTTCTCGGTGAAGATCTGCGCCCGGCTGATCGTGCCCTCGGAGGTGGTGAGCGCCGGGATCAGCTCGACCAGCTGCTGCACGGGGGCCGGGTTGAAGAAGTGGATGCCGATGACGTGGTCGGGCCGCGAGGTGGCGACCGCCAGCTTCACCAGCGGGATGGAGGAGGTGTTGGAGGCCAGGATCGCGTCCGGCCGGGTCACCACCTGGTCGAGCACCTGGAAGATCTCCGTCTTGACCTGCTCGTTCTCGACGACGGCCTCGATCACCAGGTCGCGGTCGGCGAACTCGCCGAGGTCCGTGGTGAAGCTCAGCCGGGCCTGGGCGGACTCCAGCTCCTCCGCCGTGATCTTGCCGCGCTCGGCCGCCTTGGTGAGGGAGTTGTACAGCCGGGTACGGCCGATCTCCAGGGCCTCGCCGGTGGTCTCCGCGACCATCACGTGCAGTCCGGCGCGCGCGCACACCTCGGCGATTCCCGCGCCCATCTGCCCGCAGCCCACCACTCCGACGCGTTCGATGTCGGTCACATCGTCCCCTTTGTCTCCCTGCGCGGTTCGTCTGCGCCGCCACAGCTCTGTTCTACCGCTGTGCCACCACTCTGTTCCACGGCTCTGCCCTTTGGCTCTGCTCTGCGGCTCCGGCAGGGCCACCGGTTCGCGGCGCCCTGCTCCGTTCGTGCACGCTACCCGGAAGTATCGATGATCGATCGTGCGGGGCGGGCATGCTGAGCACGGAACGGTCCGTGACCGCACGGATCGCGGCTTTTGTGACGGGTGGGACATGGGACGAGTGTCACGCAGGGCGTTCGCGACGGCCGCGCTGTCGGCCGTGACGATGATGACGGCCGCCTCGGCCGGCCAGGCCCGGCCGGGGCCCGGTCCCTCGGGTACGGCGGGAGGCCGGGGAGCGGCGGCGGGGGAGATGCGGGGCGTGTGGCTGGCGACCGTGGCCAACCGGGACTGGCCGTCGCGTCCGGGCCTGAGCGCCGACCGGCAGCGGGCCGAGCTGATCGCCCACCTCGACACCGCCGTCCGCAACCGGCTCAACACCGTGATCCTCCAGGTACGGCCCACGGCCGACGCCCTGTGGCCGTCCCCGTACGAACCCTGGTCCGCGTACCTCACCGGGACCCAGGGCACGCACCCCGGCTGGGACCCGCTGGGCACCGCCGTCACCGAGGCCCACGCCCGCGGCCTGGAGCTGCACGCCTGGTTCAACCCGTACCGGGTCGCCCCGCACACCGACCCCGCCCGGCTCGCCGCCGCCCACCCGGCCCGCCGGAACCCCGGCTGGGTGGTCCCGTACGGCGGGAAGCTCTACTACAACCCCGGGCTGCCCGAGGTCCGCGCCTTCGTCGTGGACGCGATGCTCGACGCGGTGCGCCGGTATCCCGTCGACGCGGTCCACTTCGACGACTACTTCTACCCGTACCCCGTGGCGGGACAGACCTTCGACGACGACACCGCCTACGACGCCCACGGCGGCGCCTTCCCCGACCGGGCGGCCTGGCGGCGGGACAACATCGACCGGCTGGTGCGCGAGACGGCGGCCCGCATCCGGGAGATCCGGCCCGGCACCCGGTTCGGCGTCAGCCCCTTCGGAGTGTGGCGCAACGCGGCGACCGACCGGCTCGGCTCGGACACCCGGGCCGGTGTGCAGACCTACGACGACCTGCACGCCGACACCCGCCGGTGGGCGCGGGAGAACTGGATCGACTACATCTGTCCGCAGCTCTACTGGAACATCGGCTTCGCCGCCGCCGACTACGCGAAGCTGCTGACCTGGTGGTCCGGGGTGGTGGAGGGCTCCGGGACACAGCTGTACGTGGGCGAGGCGCTCTACAAGGCGGGCGACCCGGCGCAGCCCGCCCCCTGGCAGGACCCGGCCGAACTCTCCCGGCACCTCACCCTCGCCGAGGAGCACCCGCAGGCGCGCGGGCACGTCTTCTTCGCCGCCCGGGAGGTGAGCACCGATCCGATCGGCGCGATGGCGCGGGTGGTCGCCGACCACTACGGGCGGCCGGCGACACCCCCACGCTGATCCGTCCCGGCGGCTGCCGGGCTATCGCTGACGGTTCCTGTGCCGGATCTCGGAGTCGGGGCCGGGTGAGCACACGGCCTCGTGCCCGTCCTCGAAGCGGACCCGGTAGGGCGGGTCGCCCTTCTGGCCCATCACCTCGACGATCTCGGCCACCTTGTCGTGCTGGCCGACCACCCTGCCGTGCTGGACAAGCTGGTCGCCCACAGATGCGCGCATAGGGGTCTCCTCACCAAGTGCGGGAGCAGCGGTCCGTGGCTCCGAGTCTACGGCCCGGCCCACCACCCGGCACGTCCCGCGTCCGAGCATCTCCGCACTCCGGGGCCCGAGCGGCGCCGGAGCACGCGAGGGCGGCGGGGCGGAGGGGCGGGTGTTTCGTGACGCTTGTCCGGTAGATCGCGATCCGAGGTCAAGGCCTGGTCGACGCTCGGTAACACCCCGGCCGGTACCCCTTGATTTGCTCACCCCGGGGGTCGACGATCGCCGCATGGCACTTCGGGTCACGTTCGTTGCCGCAGCGGGGAGCTCCTCGCGGCTGAACGAGCGTTTCGAGGACGACCGGCCACTCGACCGGGCCGGGTGGAGCGAGGTGCAGCGCGTCGCCCCTGAGCTGCTGCCGCTCGCCGCGGCCGACCTGCGCTACTGCTCGCCGAACCCGCGCAGCCGTGCCACCGGGGACGGGCTCGGCTACGCCCCGCTGGTCCAGCTCGCCCTGCGTGACTGCGACATGGGCCGCTGGCGCGGGCTGACCCTGGGCGAGGCGATGGCCAGGGAGCCGGAGGTCGTGGACGCCTGGCTCGCCGACCCGCGGGCCACCGTGCACGGCGGGGAGTCGCTGCTGGACTTCATCACCCGTGTGGGCGGCTGGCTGGACACCCGGCCGTTGGAGGAGAACTTCCGGGTCGTCGCGGTGGCCGAACCCTCCGTGATCCGCGCCGCGCTGGTGTACGCGCTGAAGGCGCCGCCCGCGACCTACTGGAACATCGACGTCCGCGCGCTGTCGCGGGTCAGCGTCACCGGGCGGGCGGGCCGCTGGAGCCTGCGCATCGAAGGTGTCTCCCCTCAGCGCGCACGGACGTAGCCGGTGTCCAGCTCCAGGTCCTTGGCCGGGCCGCGCACCCGCCAGAGGGTCCGCCAGTGGTCCTCGTCGTGGACGGTGAACTCGCCCCGGTAGAGGTCCGCGGCGCAGGGGTGGTCGGCGACGTACCGGCCCGTCGAGAGGTCCAGGTCGTGGAACGGCCGACCGTCCGCGAACCGCACGTCCACCGCGCCGCCGGGTCCGGGGAGGAAACGCAGGGTGCGTTCGGCAGGCCGGGAGACGCCCCGCCAGGTGAAGGTGCCGGATTCCTGGTGCAGCAGGCCACCGCCCTCGAGCGGGCCGAAAAGCGTGGTTCCCTCGAAACGCCCCAGGTCGCCGCCGGCGAGGTCCCGCACGGTCCGGGTCACCCGCCAGAGGCCGTCGAGATAGGCCAGTGCGTCCGGTACCGGCCAGAACCCGTCCATTCCGTCGCGTTCTCCCTTGCGTCCGTCGCCGCACGCACCATTGACGTGCTCCTGCCTCCTCTCTATCTTGCCGTTCGAAGTGCTGGCCGTTGCTCGAAATATCGAACCACCTGAAGGGTCCAGTGAAGCTCCACCCCTCCCAGAGAGCCGCGGAGTATCCATGTCACGCACCGCCCGCACCCGCACCCGTCTCAGAACCGGTCTCACCGCCACCGCGTTACTGACGGCCGCCGCCCTGCTGCCCGCCCCCGCGCACGCCGAGGACGTCACCGACTACACGATCACCGTCGACCCGGGCGCCGAGGGCGCCGCGATCGGCGACACGATGTACGGCGTCTTCTTCGAGGACATCAACCGGGCCGCCGACGGCGGACTGTACGCCGAACTCGTGCAGAACAGGTCCTTCGAGTACTCCACCGCCGACAACGGCTCCTACACGCCCCTCACCTCCTGGTCGGTCGGCGGCACCGCCGAGGTGCGCGACGACTCCGGCCGGCTCGACGAACGCAACCGCGCCTACCTCTCCCTGGAGGCGGGTTCCGCCGTCACGAACACCGGCTACAACACCGGCGTCCGGGTGGAACAGGGCAAGCGCTACGACTTCTCGGTCTGGGCCAGGGCGCAGAGCGGCACCACCCTCACCGTCACGCTCAAGGACGCGGCCGGCGAGCTCGGGGCCGCCCGGCAGGTGGCCGTCAAGGGTGAATGGGCCCGGTACAAGGCCACGTTCACCGCGACCCGCACCAGCAACCGCGGCCGGCTCACCGTCGCCACTTCGTCCACCGCGGCCCTGGACATGGTGTCGCTGTTCCCGCGTGACACCTTCAAGAACCAGCCGAACGGACTGCGCAAGGACCTCGCCGAGAAGATCGCCGCCCTGAAACCCGGCTTCGTCCGTTTCCCCGGCGGCTGCCTGGTCAACACCGGTTCCATGGAGGACTACAGCGAGGCCTCCGGCTGGCAGCGCAAGCGCTCCTACCAGTGGAAGGACACGATCGGCCCGGTCGAGGAGCGCGCCACCAACGCCAACTTCTGGGGCTACAACCAGAGTTACGGCCTCGGCTACTACGAGTACTTCCGCTTCGCCGAGGACGTCGGCGCGATGCCGCTGCCCGTCGTGCCCGCCCTCGTCACCGGGTGCGGCCAGAACCGGGCCACCGACGACGAGGCGCTGCTGGAGCGGCACATCCAGGACACCCTGGACCTGATCGAGTTCGCCAACGGACCGGCGAACTCGACCTGGGGCAAGGTGCGCGCCGAGATGGGGCACCGCAAGCCCTTCGGCCTCACCCACATCGGGGTCGGCAACGAGGAGAACCTGCCGCACGAGTTCTTCGCCCGTTTCCAGCGCTTCCGGACCGCCATCGAGGCCGAGCACCCGGACATCACCGTCGTCTCCAACTCCGGCCCGGACGACACCGGCACGACCTTCGACACCCTCTGGCGGCTCAACCGGGAGGGCGAGGTCGACATGGTCGACGAGCACTACTACAACAGCCCGCGCTGGTTCCTGCAGAACAACGACCGCTACGACTCCTACGACCGAAGCGGCCCGAAGGTCTTCCTCGGCGAGTACGCCTCCCAGGGCAACACCTGGAAGAACGCCCTGGCCGAAGCCGCGTTCATGACCGGCCTGGAGCGCAACGCGGACGTCGTCGAACTCGCCTCGTACGCACCGCTGCTCGCCAACGAGGACTACGTGCAGTGGTCGCCGGACATGATCTGGTTCAACAACCGCGCCTCGTGGGGCTCGGCCGACTACGAGGTCCAGAAGCTGTTCATGACCAACGTCGGCGACCGCGTGGTCCCCTCGGAGGCGAGCGGCACACCGGACGTCAGCGGCCCCCTCACCGGCGCCGTCGGCCTGTCGACCTGGGCCACCAGCGCCACCTACGACGACGTGCGGGTGACCGCCGCCGACGGGACGCCGCTGTTCGGCGACGACTTCTCCGGTGACGCCTCGCAGTGGACGCACAGCGGCGGCGGCAGCTGGACCGTCCGGGACGGGCAGTACCTCCAGACCGACGCGACCGCCGAGAACACCATGGTCACGGCGGGCGATCCGGCCTGGCAGAACTACGACCTGCACGTGAGGGCGACCAAGAAGTCCGGCCAGGAGGGCTTCCTCGTCGCCTTCGGGGTCAAGGACACCGGAAACTACTACTGGTGGAACCTGGGCGGCTGGAACAACACCCGGTCCGCCGTCGAGCAGGCCGTGGACGGCGGCAAGTCGACGCTGGTCTCCAGGGCCGGCTCGATCGAGACGGGCCGCGCCTACGACATCGACATCAAGGTGCGCGGCCGCCAGGTCACCCTCTCCCTAGACGGCCAGGAATGGGGCACCTTCACCGACGACAAGCCCGCCGAGCCGTTCCGCCAGGTGGTCACGCGGGACGCGGCGTCGGGTGACCTGATCGTCAAGGTCGTCAACGCCCAGCCGGCCGAGGCCCGCACGGCGATCGACCTCGGTGGCGTGCGGACCGCCTCCACCGCCCGGGTCACCACGCTGGCCGCCGACGCGGACGCGGTGAACACCGAGACGGACACGCCGGTGACCCCGGTGACGTCCAGGTTCCGGGGCGTGGCCGACAGGTTCACCTACACGTTCCCGGCGCACTCGGTGACGTTCCTGCGGATCAAGCAGCGGTAGTGGTCGGGGTGCGGGCCGCCGTCACGGAGACGGCGGCCCGCACCCGGCGCCGACCGGGGAACCACCCGCCGCGTCAGTGGCGCAGCAGCAGGGTGACACCGGCCACCACGAAGCCGAGCACGACCGCGGCGACGCCGTACGTGAGGCGGTGCGTGCGCAGCCAGGGCAGCAGCCGGTCCACGGCGATCCGGCCGGGGCCGGTCAGGGCGAGCGCCACCGTGGCCAGGGTGAGGAGGAGCTCGTACTCCACGCCCTCCGGGGCGAAGAAGCCGCCGCCCCACTTCACGGCGATCGCGTTGACCATCGTGCCGGCGACGGCCGCTGCGGCGAGCGGGGTGAACAGGCCGAGCGCGAGGCCGAGCCCGCCGAGGGTCTCGGTGAGCCCGGCCACGACGGCGAACGCCTCGGGCGAGGGGTAGCCGAGGGAACCGAAGAACATGCCGGTGCCCTCGACACCGCCCCCGCCGAACCAGCCGAACAGCTTCTGGGCGCCGTGCACGGCCATGGTCAGGCCGAGCACGAGACGCAGGGCCAGCAGGCCGATGTCGTAGGCGCGGGCGGGGGCGGCGAGGCCCTCCTGGCCGGACGTCGCGGCGGCGGGGCGGGACAAGGTGGTGGCACTGGCCATGGGGGGACTCCTCGGAAGGGGACGGCGAAGACGGTGGGGGCGCCGCGCGGCACTGAGCGACGCCCCGCCCCGACAATGTTGAAGCTTCAAGCTAAACCAACCATAGCCCTTGCTTCAACTTTCAAGCAGTGCGGGTACGCTCGACCGTGCTCGGTCCCGAGCCGAAACCCGTGTCTGTCCCACGCCGCCCAAGGAGCCGCCGTCATGCCCCACACCGCCGCCCCCACGGTCAGCTGGTCCGCCGGACCCGACCACAGGCCCGGCACACCGCTGGTCGTCGCCCTGCACGGGCGGGGAGCGGACGAGGCGTCGTTCGCGCAGCTCGCGCCGCATCTGCCGCAGGAGGCCACGGTGGCCTTCGTGCGCGCCCCGCTGGCCGAGGGCGGCGGGTACGCGTGGTTCGCCAACCGGGGGATCGGGCGTCCCCTGCCCGACTCCATCGCGGCCACCGCCGACTGGCTCTTCCGCTGGCTCGACAGCGAGGCCGCCGGCCACACCTCGGTCTCGCTGCTCGGCTTCTCCGGCGGCATGGCCATGGCGGGCGGCCTGCTGCTCGCCCGCCCGGAGCGGTTCGCCGCCGCCGTCCTCCTGTCCGGCACCCTGCCGTGGGACGCGGGCCTGCCCGAGGAGCAGGGCCGCCTGACCGGCATGCCGGTCTTCTGGGGCCGCGACACCGCGGACCGGGTGATTCCCGCCGACCTCGTCACCCGGACCGGCACCTGGCTCCGCGAGGGGTCCGGCGCCCACCTCGAGGAACGCCGCTACCCGGGCCTGGGCCACGCCATCGCCCTCCCGGAACTGACCGACGCCTCCGCCTTCCTGCGGCGCGCGTGGGAGAGCGAGGGCTGAGGGGCAGGGCCGGGGGCGGTGGAGGGAGAGGGCGCGCCGCCGGCCTTCGCCGGGTCTCTACTTGCTGTGCACGATCTGGATCAGGTTGCCGCAGGTGTCGTCCAGGACCGCGGTGGTGACCTGGCCCATTTCCAGCGGCTCCTGGGTGAACTGCACTCCGAGCCCACGCAGCCGGTCGAACTCCGCGTGGACGTCGTCCACGGCGAAGGAGACGGCCGGGATGCCGTCCGCGGCCAGTCCCGTCCTGTACGCCGCCACCACGGGATGGCGGGAGGGCTCGAGCAGCAGCTGGGTCCCGTCGGGCTCCTCCGCCGAGACCACGGTCAGCCACCGGTCCTCGCCCAGCGGGACGTCGTGCTTCTTCACGAAGCCCAGCACCTCGGTGTAGAAGCGCAGGGCCTTCTCCTGGTCGTCGACGAAGGCGCTGGTCAGGTGAATCCTCATGGGGTGCTCTCCGGACTGTCGGGACTGAGCCACCGGGTCACGATGTGCTCAAGGGGTGCGGTGTTCAGATCGTGGAACTTGTAGCGGCCCTGGCGCCGCGAACGGACCAGCCCCGCGGATTCCAGTACGGCCAGGTGCTGGCTGATGGCCTGGCGGGACAACCCCAGGCCGTGCTTGGTCACCAGCCGTGTGCATATCTCGAACAGTGTCTGGCCGTCCCGTTCCGCCAGCTCATCGAGGATGCGCCGACGGGTCGGGTCGGCCAACGCCTTGAAGACGTCCTCCGCCATGGCCGACACGATAGGCAAGTGAATGCTTGCCTATCAAGTCGGGTGCGAAAGAGCGCTCGCACGACGAGGTGAACGGCGCGCACACGTCTGGTCGCTGTACGTGTCCCGTCGGCGCATGTGGGCGGGACGGAGCGTGTCGCTTCGACGCGGAGCCACGTTGATGGGAGAGGCGGTGATGCACATGAGCGATCTGATGGGACGGGCTGCCGAAGAGCCCGGTACGGAGGAAGGCGAACGGGACGCGGGAGCAAGCTCCGGCATCCCGCGTGTCTTCGGGCGTCAGTTGAAGCGGTTCCGGGTCCGGACAGGCCTGGAACGGCCCGAGTTCGGTTCGACGACGGGCTACTCGGCCTCGACGATCGCCGCGTACGAACAGGGCCGCCGGGTCCCGCCGCCGAAGTTCATCGACCAGGCGGACGAACTCTTGGACGCAGGGGGCGTCCTCCAGGAGATGAAGGAGGAGGTCGCGCGGGCGCAGTATCCGGCGTTCTTCCGGGACGCGGCGCGGTGGGAGGCGGAAGCGGTCGAACTGCACGTGTACGCGAATCAGGCGGTACCGGGGCTGCTGCAGACGGAGGAGTACGCGCGGGCGGTGTTCGGCATGATGCGTCCGCCGCTCGACGAGGACGCCATTGCCCGACTAGGGCGTGTTTTGAAAGTGCCTGGATCCCCTTGTTCTGCGTCGTGATGATCTCGGTGTGGGGCGAGGGGATCTTTCAGACGAGCAGTGGTCAG
>NZ_JBSGHG010000038.1:0-66300 GCF_053604275.1 Streptomyces sp. NPDC004051
GGCGGAGGCCGACCGCGAACGGCGGGCCCGGGTGATCAACGCCGACGCCGAACTGCAGGCGTCGAAGAAACTCGCCGAGGCCGCCCAGCAGATGGAGGAGACTCCCTCCGCACTGCAGCTGCGGCTGCTGCAGACGATCGTGGCGGTGTCCGCGGAGAAGAACTCCACCCTGGTGCTGCCCTTCCCGGTGGAACTGCTGCGCTTCCTGGAACGGTCCGCCCAGCAGCCGGTGCAGGGCTCGGTGGAGCAGCGTCGGTCCGCCCCGTCCCGCTCGGACGTGGACCAGGAGGGGGCGAGTTCACGCCAGGGGCAGGCGTCCTGAATCACTGTGCGGGTCACTCGCTCGTAGCGTTTGCGGTGTGAACCTGCCCGCGTGTCCATGACCTGTCAGGACATAGGGGGCGCACGGATGTTGCCGTACACGCGTCCTGAAGTCGACCTTGTGTGCTCCCTGTGGGCCTCGGAATAGTGGGCGGCGTTCAACCAGCAGGGGTGCGGCCCTTTGGCGCGCCGCCCCCGTAGCCGTAAGCCTTCCGGTCCGTGAGGTCCCCACAACCTCCCGGACCGTCCCCCCACCGGAGGACGTGAGTTGAAGCACCGACGCATGCCCGGGCGGCGCGTTGTCGTGACGGGCGCGGGCATCACCGCGCTGGTCGCCGCGGGAGTCACCTTCCAGACTGCGAACGCCAGCGAGACCCCGGAGGCCCCCACGCCCCGGACCCTCTCGATCACGGCGGCCGGAAACCTCGCCTCGACGCTCACCGAGGACCTCGGCGCCGACGCGGCGGGAACGTACTACGACGCGAAGAGCAAGAGCCTCGTGGTGAACGTGCTCGACGAGGCCGCCGCCGAGACCGTCGAGGCGGCCGGCGCCGAGGCGAGAGTCGTGGCGAACTCCCTCGCCGAGCTGAAGAGCGCGCGCACCACCCTCACGCAGGACGCGACCATCCCGGGTACCTCCTGGGTGACCGACCCGACCACCAACAAGGTCGTCGTCACCGCGGACCGCACGGTCTCCGGGGCCGAATGGGCCACCCTGAAGAAGGTCGTCGACGGGCTCGGGGCCAAGGCCGGACTCCAGCGCACCAAGGGCGAGTTCAAGACCTTCGTCGCGGGCGGCGACGCCATCACCGGAAACGGCGGACGCTGCTCGCTCGGCTTCAACGTGACCAAGGGCGGCGAGCCGTTCTTCCTCACCGCCGGGCACTGCACCGAGGGTATTTCCACGTGGTCGGACTCCTCCGGCGACGTGATCGGCGAGAACGCGGCGTCCAGCTTCCCGGGCGACGACTACGGCCTGGTCAAGTACACCGCCGACGTGGACCACCCGAGCGAGGTGAACCTCTACGACGGCTCCACGCAGTCGATCTCCGGCGCCGCCGAGGCCACCGTCGGCATGCAGGTCACCCGCAGCGGCTCCACGACCCAGGTGCACTCCGGTACGGTCACGGGCCTGGACGCCACCGTGAACTACGGCAACGGCGACATCGTCAACGGCCTGATCCAGACCGACGTCTGCGCCGAGCCGGGCGACAGCGGCGGCTCGCTCTTCTCGGGCAGCAGCGCGGTGGGTCTGACCTCCGGCGGCAGCGGCAACTGCACCTCCGGCGGTACGACCTTCTTCCAGTCGGTGACGGAGGCCCTCTCGGCGACCGGCACCCGGATCGGCTGATCCACCCGCGGTATCCGCAGTACCTGCGGTACGCACACGAAAACGTCCCGCCCCTCGCGCAGAGGGGCGGGACGTTTTCGTGTGCCCGTCCGGCGCGGTAAGAGCGGTGGCTGCGCGGAGGCATGTTACGCATTGCGTCCAATGGGGCTGCTTGTAGCGCTTGGTGACCCATTATCAGGTGACGTCGTGCGTCGTCGGCCGTCGCGGGAAGTTTTTACCGACGCGTAACTTCCCTGTGTGGCTACTCGCCCGTAACTTGACGAGTGAACAACATCCTCGTGATCCGGGTCACAGGGCTCAAGGTCGTCGCATTCTCCCCTCCACGTGCAAGGAGATCACACGATGCTGCCCTGGAAGCGAGTGGCCAGACCGCTGGCCGCACTGCTGCTGGCCGCCGCGGCCCTCACCGTCCCCACCGCCACCGCCACCGGCGCCCATGCCGCGGCCGCACCCAGCTCGGGCTGGAACGACTACACCTGCAAGCCGTCCGTCGCCCATCCCCGCCCCGTCGTCCTGGTCCACGGCACCTTCGGGAACTCCGTCGACAACTGGCTGGGCCTCGCGCCCTATCTGAAGCACCGCGGCTACTGCGTCTTCTCCCTCGACTACGGTCAGCTCGCCGGCGTCCCCCTCTTCCACGGCCTCGGCCCCATCGAGCGGTCCGCGGAACAACTCGACGCCTTCGTCGACAAGGTGCTCGCCGCGACCGGCGCCACCAGGGCCGACATCGTCGGGCACTCGCAGGGAGGCATGATGCCCCGCTACTACCTCAAGTTCCTCGGCGGGGCCGACGAGGTGAACGCCCTCGTCGGGATCGCGCCCAGCAACCACGGCACCACCCTCGGAGGTCTCACCAACCTGCTGCCCTACTTCCCGGGCGCCGGGGACCTGCTGAACGAGACCACCCCCGCCCTCGCCCAGCAGGTCGCCGGATCCGCCTTCCTCACCAAGCTGAACGCGGGCGGCGACACCGTGCCCGGCGTCCGCTACACCGTCCTCGCCACCCGGTACGACGAGGTGGTCACCCCCTACCGCAGCCAGTACCTGAGCGGACCGAACGTACGCAACGTCCTGCTCCAGGACCTGTGCCCGCTCGACCTGTCCGAGCACCTGGCGATCGGGCTGTTCGACCGGATCGCCTTCCACGAAGTCGCCAACGCCCTCGACCCGGCCAACGCCCGACCCACCACCTGCGCTTCGGTGTTCAGCTGACACGTGTAGCCGCTGACACGTGTAGTCGCCGAGACGCATGCCGGGGGCCTGTCCGGCCTGAGCCGCCGGACGGGCCCCCGGGTGCGGGCGGGGTCGGATCAGCGGCCGCTTCGTCCGCTCGCCGCGCGCCGCCGGTTGGAGGCGAACAGCGCCGCCGAACCGAGCGCCAGCGTCGCGGCTCCGCCGATCACCAGGTACGGGGTGTTCCCGTCGCCCCCGGTCTCCGCGAGGTTCTCCGAAGCACCGGCCGCCTTGGGCTGGTTGGGGGCCGCCACGGCGGTGTCGTCGCCGGCGTCGTCGGCCGCCGTGCCGGAGCCGTCGTCCGTGGTGTCGTCGGGGGTCTCGTCGGCCGCCGGGATCGGCTGCGCCGTGGTGTGCGGGTCGTCGTCCCCGTGCCCGTGGTTCTCGATGGTCGACTTCTCGGCGCCCTCCTCGACCTGCCTCTCGGAGGGAGCCGAGGCGGCCGGCGCCGGGGCGGCCGCACTCCTGGGCGTGTCGCCGCCGGACTCGGCACCGCTGCCGGCGGTGCTCCCGCTCGCCCCGCCGAACGTGACGTCCGAGCAGGAGTAGAACGCCTCCGGGCTGTCCGAACGCTGCCACACCGCGTACAGCAGCTGCTTGCCGGAGCGCTCGGGGAGGGTGCCGGTGAACATGTAGAAACCGCCGGAGGCGGCCGGGTCGGTGGACGTCGCCACCGGGTTCGTCAGATCCAGGTCGCCCCAGCCCAGCGGCTTGGACGGGTCGTAACCGGGCTTGGTGATGTACACCTCGAAGGTGCCCTTGTGCGGGGCGGTCACCCGGTACTTGAAGGTGTACGAGCCGCTGCTCACCGCGGTGGTCGGCCAGTCGTCGCGGACCAGGTCGAGCCCCTTGAACGCCTCGTTGTTCGCGCTGCACAGCTTGCCGTCGGGGATGAGCTCCTCGTGGCGTCCGCCCGCGTCGCCGATGCGTACGCCGTTCCAGTCGTAGAGCGCCTGGGTGCCGCCGGCCGCGACCGCCGCCCGGCACGCCGCCGACTTCGGGCTCTCCGGTCCCTCGGCGAAGCACTGCGCGACCCTGCTGACCGGGTCGCCCATCGAACCGTGCGCGGCCGCCGGTGCGGCGGACAGCCCGGTCAGGGCGAGCGGGACGATACCGACGGCGGCGACGGCGGCCTTGCGGCGTGCGGTCATGGGGTAGCAACTCCTCGGAGCGATCACTGGACTCGGGGGGAGGGGGGATCCCGTGGGGGGACGGGTCAGAAACTAGCCCCGGGAAACAGTGAAATCGCCTGGCAGAGGCTGTGCTGGGAGATCCTTATGGCCGCGTTAAGGAAGCGCTCAGGCTGAGATCAGGTAGAAGCCCGAGCGACGTGACGGACGCCGCCGGCCGGACGGGGCTCAGCCGTCCGGCCACCAGGTGCGGGTGATGTCCTCACGGATCTCCGGGCGTGCGGCCGGGCGCTCGTCGGTCTTCTCACGGATCCGGCGGGCTTCCGTCTTCTTCAGGGGCTTCTGTGCGGTGACACGGCGCATGGCTGCCTCCTTCGGGGTCCACGGACACCGCGGTTCCGCGGGGGTGGACCTTTCGGGGGAGAGTTTCTCATCGATCCCGATCTGTCTGTGGCCCCGGTCACGAATCGATTGTCAGTGGCAGCTGCCACTCTTGCCCCATGACCGACGACAGTGACGGCATGGGCACGACGGGTGTCGACTGGGACCTGGCGGCCGCGGCCTTCGACGAGGAACCGGATCACGGGCTGCGCGACCCCCGGGTGCGCGAGGCCTGGGCCGGGCGGCTGCGTTCCTGGCTGCCCGCCCGGGCGAGCGATGTCCTGGACCTCGGCTGCGGCACCGGCAGCCTGTCCCTGCTCGCCGCCGAGCAGGGGCACCGGGTGACCGGAGTCGACCGCTCCCCGGCCATGGTGGCGCTCGCCAGGGAGAAGTCGGCCGGACGCGACACGGTGTTCCTCGTCGGTGACGCCGCGGCGCCCCCGGTGGGGGAGCGGCGTCACGACGTCGTTCTCGTGCGGCATGTGCTGTGGACGCTGCCCGATCCGGCCCGAGTGCTGAGGCGCTGGCGGGGGCTGCTGCGTCCCGGCGGACGGCTGGTGCTGGTCGAAGGGGTGTGGGGCGCCGTGAGCCCCGTGGGCATACCGGCGGACCGGCTCACCTCGCTCCTCGCCCCGTTCGCCGGACGCCTACGGGTCGAGAGGTTGTCGGACGAGGCGGTGCTGTGGGGGAGGGAGGTGGCCGACGAGCGGTACGTGGTGGTCGCGATGCCGGAGTGAGCCGGGCCCGGCTCCTCACTTCAGGAGCTCGACGAAGTCGTCGTCGCGGGCTCGGGCCTCCAGTTCGTCGAGGGCGGCGACGGCGGCGGCCGCCGCCCGGGGGTCCGTCTCCGCGAGGCCGCTCGCCGCGAACTCGTCCTCGTCGAGCCGCCGTACGTCCGTGCCGTCGGCGGAGCGCCACAGGTCCAGGTCGAGGTCCTCGACCACCAGCTCCGTACCGGTGAGCACGGCCGGGCGGGTGATGTCGCAGTAGTGGCCCTTGAGGGCGCCCCCGGCGGTGCGCACCTCCTTCACGGAGTACCACCGGTCGCGCCAGTAGTGCTCGGTGAAGACGTCACCGGGTTCGAAGCGGACGAAGCCGAAGTCGCGGGTGCCGTCGCCCGCCCAGGCGGCGCGCACGGTGACGCGGGTGCCGTCGTCGGAGAGGAGACTGGCGGGGTAGCGGATCTTGGTGCGGCCCGCCTTGACGAGGACGACCTCGACGCGTGCGGGGCTCTCAGACGAGTTCGCGGACATGGCGTACCTCCGTCGCGCAGATCTCGTAGCCGAACCACTTGTTGATCGCGATCATCGGTTCGTTCCCCGTGTCGTTGCCCGTGAATGCCTCCGTGTACCCGGCGGCGCGGGCGCGGTGCAGGGAGGCGTTCTTGGCGAGTTTGGCCAGGCCCCGGCCGCGGTGGGCGCGGGCGGTACCGGTCATGGCGGTGCTGTAGCTGTGGGCGCCGTCGGTGTAGGCCGCGGTGAAGGCGGCGGGGGTGCCGTCGACCACCGCGACCGTGGTCAGGGCGAGGTCGAGCAGCGGATGCCGCCAGGTCTCCTCGAGCCATGCCTCGTAGTCGGCGAACTCGGTGTCGATGTCGCTCGGTTCGTCCGACGAGGTCTCCGCGTCCAGGACGAACAGCGGGCGCGGGTCGTCGGCGAAGTCGGCGCCGGTGCGCAGTTCGACGCCGGGCGGCGGATCCTGGAGCGGCGGCAGGGTGCCGCCGGCCAGGTCCAGCCGCAGGAAGTACGCGGACCGGCTGGCCCGGTAGCCGCGCCGCTCGGCGAACGCGCGGTCGTCCGGCGTGTCCATGACCCAGGTGTAGACCTTGCGGACACCGAGGGCGGCCAGGCGCTCCTCGACGGCGCGCAGCAGCAGCGACCCGGCGCCGCGCCGGGCCCTGTCCGCCCGTACGTAGACGCTGGCGGAGCCCTGACCGGGCTCCGGGCTGTCGTGGGCGAGGCTGAGCTGCACGACGCCGATGATCTCCCCGTCCTCCTCGGCGACGAGCTGCCCGAAGTGGGCGTCGGGGTGGGAGTGCCGCAGATGGTGCAGCACGGACTCGGGGGTGGACAGCATGAAGGGGACGGCGAGCCTGCGGACGTGGGAGAACCCCTCGACGTCGGCTGGGACTTCGGGGCGCAGGTCGCGCACGATGATGGCCATGGGGACGCACGCTACGGGGGGACGCGCTGGGGCTGCCTCTCATTTTCCGCCGGGTGCGGGACAATCGGGCCGTGACCCTGAAGATCCATATCGACGACAGCGCGCCCCCGTACGAGCAGGTGCGGGCGCGGATCTCCGAGCAGGCACGGTCGGGAGCCCTGCCGGTGGGCTACCGGCTGCCGACGGTGCGGGGCCTGGCCGAGACGCTCGGCCTCGCCGCGAACACGGTGGCCAAGGCCTACCGCGCGCTGGAGGCGGACGGGGTGATCGAGACCCGCGGCCGCAACGGCACGTTCGTCGCCGCCGCGGGTTCGGCCGCGGAGCGGGAGACGGCGTCGGCGGCCCAGGCCTACGCGGAGCGCGTGCGGCGGCTCGGGCTGGACGAGGAAGCGGCCCTGGCCGCCGTGCGGGACGCGCTGCGGGCGGCCTACGGGGGATGAGCCGCAGAAGCGGGCACACGGAAGGTGGCCGCGGGCGGCTACAAATACAGCCCCGCCTCCGCCTTCCCGCGCGGCTCCGGCAGTGCCGTCGGAGAGGTGCCCCGGCGCAGGGCGTACAGCTCGGCCAGGGTGGCGCCCTCGCGGCCGACGCCGTCCTCGCGGCCCAGCCAGTCCACCGCCTCCCTCCGGGTCAGCGGCCCCACCTCGATGCGGGCGAGGCAGCGACCCGGGCGGACGACGGCCGGGTGGAGGCGTTCCAGGTCCTCGTTGGTGGTGACCCCGACCAGGACGTTGCGGCCCTGGCCGAGCAGGCCGTCGGTGAGGTTGAGCAGCCGGGACAGGGCCTGCCCCGCGGTGTGCTTGGCCTCGCCGCGGATCAGCTCGTCGCAGTCCTCCAGCAACAGCAGCCGCCAGCGCCCCTTGCCCGCCGCGTCCTCCTCGCCGATGGCGATGTCCATCAGGTAGCCGACGTCGGAGAAGAGCCGCTCGGGGTCCAGGACGCAGTCCACCTGGCACCAGTCCCGCCAGGAGCGGGCCAGGGTGCGCAGCGCGGACGTCTTGCCGGTGCCCGGCGGGCCGTGCAGCAGGAGCAGCCGGCCCGCGATGTCCTCGGGCGTGGTCTTCATCAGGCGGTCCATCGCGTGGGCCACCGGCGCGGTGTAGTTGGGCCGGATCTCGTCCCAGGTGCCCGCGGAGATCTGCCGTGCGGTGCGGTGCGGACCACGGCGCGGGGAGACGTACCAGAAGCCCATGGGCACGTTCTCCGGCTGCGGTTCCGGTTCGTCCGCCGCGCCGTCCGTCGCCTCGTCCAGGATCCTCGCCGCGAGTTCGGCGGTGGTCGCGGTGACGGTGACGTCGGCGCCCCGGTTCCAGCGGGAGACCAGCAGCGTCCAGCCGTCGCCCTCGGCCAGGGTGGCGCTCCGGTCGTCCTCCCGGGCGATCCGCAGCACCTCGGCGCCGGTGGGCAGCAGGGTCGCGGCGGAGCGCACCCGGTCGATGGTGGCCGCGTGCGAGAACGGCTGCTCGCCCGTTGCGAAGCGGCCGAGGAACAGCGCGTCGACGACGTCGGACGGGGAGTCGCTGTCGTCCACGTTGAGCCGGATCGGCAGGGCGTCGCGCGGGTCTGCAGACATGCCGCCATGATCGGGCACACGGACGCCCCGCGCACCCGGTTTCCGTGGGCGCGCCGGGTCGCACGGGTGGCCCGGGGCAGCGGCCGGTCCGGTGGTGCCGGACGGCGTCACCGTCGGCCGGGCGCCGCCAGCCGGCGCGCGTGCCGCGCCCGGCGGACCACCGCGTACCCCTTGGTCAGGGCCCGGTCCCGGACGAACACGCGGCCGAGGGCGCGGCCTTCCACCAGCCGTTCGAACTCCGCGGTGTCCGTCGACCGGCGCACCGTGACGCGCCGCAGCGCGTACGGCCCCTGGGCCCGGCGGGCGAGACCGTTGCCGACGGCGAGCGCCTGCGTGTACCCCGTCTCCCGCACCGCCTCCCGCACCCGGCGGCTGGAGTAGCCGTAGGGATAGGCGAACGAGGCGGGTGTGCGGCCCAGTTGGTCCGAGACGATCTCCTTGCAGAGGATCAGCTCGGAGCGCAGCCGCCGGTCGTCGAGCTGGTCGAGCTGCGGGTGGCTGTGGCTGTGTCCGCCGATCTCCACACCCGCGTCGGCCAGTTCGCGCACCTGGTCCCAGTCCAGCATGGTGTCCAGGCCGCCGCCGGTGTCGTACGGCCCCCGGAGCCATCCCGTGGAGACGAACAGGGTGGCCGGGAAGCCGTGCCGGGCGAGCACGGGCAGGGCGTGCCGGTGCACGCCCTCGTAGCCGTCGTCGAAGGTGACGAGCACCGGCCGCGCGGGCAGCGGGCGTCCCGTGCGCCAGCAGGCGGCCAGTTCCGCCGTGTCCACGGGGGTGAGGCCCCGCTCGGCGATCACCGCCATCTGCTCGGCGAACGCCCGCGGGGTCACGGAGAGCGCGCGGGTGGCGTCGCTTGGCTCGGTGGCCACCGAGTGGTACATGAGGATCGGAACGCGTTCGTCAGTCACCTCGGTCATGGGCACCTCCCTGCTCCCCGTCCGGGTGCTTCCCGGCACGGCGGGCCTCGCCGCCGACGTCCACCACGGAGAACGTGACCCCGCCCTGCCGGGCCCGCACGCTCCCCACCACGTATCCGCCCGCCGCCGTGAGCACCCCGGCGACGATCGCGCCCGCACGTCCCGCGCCGCCCGGCCGGGCCAGCAGGGCGTCGCGCACCCCCCGGACCACCCCGGCCGGCAGGACACGCGTGGTGTACCGGCGTTCCGACTCCAGCCCCTTGCTGGCGCCGACGCTCCGTGCCACCAGCGCCTTGGACAGCCCCTCGGCGTAGGTGCGGGTGCGGAAGTAGCGGAAGTGCTCGCGGACCGGGGGCACCCGGTGGTGGATCACCGCGCGGTCGTCGATCAGCAGGACCGCGTCGGGCCGGGCGCGGCTGAGGCGGATGCACAGCTCCGTCTCCTCCCCGCCCAGCGGGCGCTTGTCGCCGTCCCGCCCGATACCGGTGGCGAAGCCGCCCGCGGCGTCGAAGGCGCTGCGCCGGAAGGAGGCGTTGCCGCCGAGGACGTTGCGCACCCGTACCCGCCCGCGCGGCAGCCCCCGGTAGGTGCAGCCCACCACCCAGTCGAACTCCTCGGGGAACCAGTCGGGACGCCGCCCCGACGCCCAGAGGGGCTCGGTGCGCCCGCCGACCGCCATCACCCGCGGATCGGCGTAGCCCTCGGCGAAGTGCCTGAGCCAGTCGCGTTCGGCCACGGCGTCGTCGTCGAGGAACGCGACGACCTCGCCGCGCGAGGCGGCGATGCCGGTGTTGCGGCCGGCGGACAGACCGCGGGGGCCCGCGTTGGCGAGCACCCGCACGTCGTCGGTGTCCTGGTACTCCTTGCCCAGACGGTCCAGCAGAACCTGGTGGTGGTCCACGACCAGCAGGGTCTCCAGGGCCGGCCGGGACTGCGCCCGCACCGAGGCGACCGCCGCGAGGACGTCCTCCCAGCGGTCCTCGGTGTAGGCGCAGATCACGACCGAGATGCCGGGATCGCTCAAGACACCTTCCCCCGGACCGTTTCGAGCAGCGGCGAGCGGTGCGGACGGCGGCGCAGGGCCCGCCGGTTGGAGCGTTCCCCGAGGATGACCCCGAGGACGCGGAACCCGTCCCGCACGGCCCGCAGATTGCTCGTGCCGTGGATGCGCAGGTACTCGTGGCTGGGTATCTCCTGGACTCTCAGCCCGGCCTTGACGACCCGGATGTTCATCAGGGTCTCGACCTCGAAACCGGTGCAGTCGAGGTCGATCTTGTCCAGGCAGTGCCGCCAGAACGCGTTGTAGCCGTAGCAGAGGTCGGTGTAGCGGGCGCCGAACTTGCGGTTGACGACACCGCACAGGACCCGGTTGCCGAGCTTGCGGACGAAGGTCATGTCGTCGGTGCCGCCGCCGTTGGCGAAGCGGGACCCCTTGGCGAAGTCGGCGCCCGAGACGAGGGCGGAGACGTACGACACGATCTCGTTGCCGTCGGCCGAGCCGTCCGCGTCGACCATCACGATGATGTCGCCGGTGCAGGCCTGGAACCCGGCGTTCAGGGCGTCCCCCTTGCCCTTGCCGAGCTGTTCGACGACCTTGACGTCCGGCCACAGCTCGCGGGCCACTTCGACGGTGCCGTCGGTGGAGTTGCCGTCGACCAGGACCACTTCGTGGACCCAGTCGGGAAGCGTCTTGAAGACGTACGGCAGGTTCTCCGCCTCGTTCATGGCCGGGATCACCACGCTCACCGGCGGTGCGATGGCCAGGTGCGAGGAGACGGGCCGGTACTTCCCGGTGGCCGGCGGATTCTCGTCCGCGGTCGCCGGCTGCAGAACGGAACTCATGAGTCTGATCCCTCTCGTCCGGTGGGCCGCCCGCCCCCGGGCGGCCCGGCTGTTCGTCCGGTTCGAAAGGGGGGTTCTCACCCGCGTTACGACGGAACGGAGTTCCGCGCACGCCGGGTGAGCTGGCAAAACTGGCCGGCCGCAGAAAGCGACGGCCGACCGCGCGGCACGGCTCGGTCACCGGTGCGGTCACCGAGCACGGCACCCCCCTACCGCGCCCCGCCCCGGTTCGTCGCGGTCCTGAGCCCTCCCCTGGGCCGCGTACTGACGAACCGGTGCGAGTGAGATGTAGTGCGATGTGTGACGGTATTGATGGTTGAGCCCGTATGGCAAGACCTGGAGTCAGATCTCACGTTTTGTCGGTTCGGCTGTCACATGCCCTCCTGACCGGAAGGCCCTGGACCGGCGGGTCCCGAAGAGGGCCTCGGCGAAGACGCGTCGACGCCGATGATCTGCTTGATCCGCATCGTCTGCATGGTCTGCAAGGTCTGCATGCCGATTTTGCCCCCCGAAGCGCCGGATGCCGGGCTTCAATGTGGCGCAGCCCGTTGTGGGCGTCAAGGTCCGAACGGCCCTAAGGCCTGAATTCGTCCGGGATTGAACAGGCCTGCCCGTTTGGGGTCCGGGACGGCCAATCCGCCCGGACCTGGGGGAAGTCACAGTTTTGACATGGACACTTCCAGTCAACGCGCGTAGTTGCTATGAAAGTTGAGGCAGAGATCCTGCTAAAGGGAGGTTCCATGAGACGTTCCCGGCTTTCCGTCCTTCTCGGCTCACTCCTCCTCGCCGTCGCAACCGCCCTCACCGGGGCGGCCGCGGCGCAGGCGTCCCCACAGGCCGCCGCCGGCGGCTATGTGGCGCTCGGCGACTCCTACTCCTCCGGCGTCGGAGCCGGCAGCTACATCGGCTCCAGCGGCGACTGCAAGCGCAGCACGAAGGCCCACCCCTACCTCTGGGCCGCCGCCAACTCCCCCTCGTCCTTCGACTTCACCGCCTGCTCGGGCGCACGGACCGACGACGTCCTCTCCGGGCAGCTCGGCCCGCTCAGCGCCACCACCGGGCTCGTCTCGATCAGCGTGGGCGGCAACGACGCCGGTTTCGCCGACGTCATGACGACCTGTGTGCTCCAGTCCGACAGCACCTGCCTCTCGCGGATCGCCACCGCGCGGGCGTACGTCGAGTCGACGCTGCCCGGCCGGCTCGACAGCGTCTACTCGGCCATCCGCACCCGGGCCCCGAACGCCCGTGTCGTCGTCCTCGGCTACCCCCGCTTCTACCAGCTCGGCACGTCCTGCCTCGGCCTCTCCGAGACCAAGCGGAAGGCGATCAACGACGCGGCCGACTTCCTCGACACCACCATCGCCCAGCGCGCCCGCGCACACGCCTTCGCCTTCGGCGACGTACGCACCACCTTCACCGGCCACGAGATCTGCTCCGCCAACTCCTGGCTGCACAGCGTGAACTGGCTCAACATCGGTGAGTCCTACCACCCGAAGGCGGCCGGCCAGTCCGGCGGCTACCTCCCGGTGCTCAACAGCGCGGCCTGATCCGGACGCAGGACCCCGGCGGCCGCCCGCTCACGGGGCGGGCACCGAACCGGAACTGGAGGGGGAGGCCCCGTCCGACGGGGCCTCCCCCTCGCACGTCACCGAGAACGGCACCGAGTCGGACCTCGTGCGCACCGGCTCCCGCACCTCCACACCGATCCAGTTCTCGAACACCCCGGTTGTTGAGTACGTCGTCACGGTCACCGTGGCCCGCTCGGTGTGCCCGCCGTCCCGTGGGAACGACAGCGTCCGCCACCCCCGGTCGGCCACCGAACCGTCCTCCGACACCCAGCGGTAGGACACCTCCGCGGGCAGCCGGCCCACCGTGAACGTCGCCGTGAACGCCGGTGCCCGCTCCTCCGGCGGCGGGCACACCCCGGAGTACTCCGTGTGCGCGCCCTCCACCGACACCCGCACCGACTGCGGCGGCGGGGTGGACTCCTCGCCGTCACCGTCGCCGTCGCCGTCACCGCTCGCGGAGGCGGTCGGGGCCGGACCGTCGGTCCGCCCGGCCGTCTCCCCACCGCCCTTGCCCTGGTGCTCGTCGCCGCCGGTCCGCGCGGACGGGCTCGCGCCGCTTTTCCGGGGGCCGGAGCCGGAAGCCTCCCCGCCGTCCCCGCGGTTCAGCAGCGCGTACGTCAGCCCGGCCAGCGCCAGCACCAGCACGGCCACGCCCGCGACCAGGACGGCGGCGGTACGGCGGCCGCGCCCGGGGCGGGTGGTTCCGGCGGTCCCCGCTGCCGGGGTCGGAGCCGGGGGCAGGGGAGCGGCGGTGGCCTCGTACGGGTGGGGGCGCGTGGTGACGGTGGGGGTGTACGGCGCCGCCCCCGCCGTGCCGGCGCGGGGCGCTTCTCCCCGTGAGGGGGTGCCCCCGGCGGCGACGAGCCGCAGGTCCTGCCGGGCCCGCTCCGCCGGCAGCCGCTCGGCCGGGTCCTTGCGCAACAGCCCCTCCAGGACCGGGGCCAGCGGCCCTGCCCGGCGCGGCGGCGGCAGTTCCTCGTCGACGATCGCACGCAGGGTGCTCAGCGGGGTGTCCTGACGGAACGGGGAGTGGCCCTCCACCGACGCGTACAGCAGTACACCGAGCGACCACAGGTCCGACTCGGGGCCGGGGGTGCGGCCCAGTGCCCGCTCCGGGGCGAGGAACTCGGGCGATCCGACGACCTCCCCGGTCATGGTCAGCGCGGAGCTGCCCTCGACCACGGCGATCCCGAAGTCGGTGAGCACGATCCGCCCGTCGTTCGCGATCAGCACGTTGGCGGGCTTGACGTCCCGGTGCAGCACCCCGGCGCCGTGCGCGGCGTGCAGCGCGGCGAGCACCTCCGCGCCGACGTGCGCGGCGCGCCGGGGGTCCAACGGGCCCTCGGCGTCCAGGACATCGGCCAGGGACAGACCGCGGACCAGCTCCATGACGATCCACGGACGGCCGTCCTCGGTCGCCACGTCGTACACCGTCACCACATTGCGGTCGGTGATCCGGGCGGCCGCCCACGCCTCCCGTTCGAGGCGGGTGTACATCCGTTCCACGTCGGCCGACGGGAGCCCGGCCGGGGCGCGCACCTCCTTGACGGCGACCTCGCGGTGCAGCACCTCGTCGCGGGCCCGCCACACGGTTCCCATACCGCCCTCACCCAGTGGTGACAGCAGCCGGTACCGGCCCGCGACCACCCGCTCACCGCCCGGTTCCTCGGACATGGCGCCCTCCATCGCATCCGGGCGAATTCTCCGTTTCCTCGTGAAAATAGCTCAGCCGAGCGCGGATGCCGCCCCCCTGAACACCAATCCGGCGCCCAGGACCACGACGACGAACGCCGATCCCAGGGGCGCGCTCCGGCGCACGAGCGCGACCGCCGGGCGCGTGGTCCAGCGCGGGCGCCGGGCAAGGAGCCGGGTCACTCCGCTGCCCGCCTTGACGACGGCGTACCCGGCGGCGGTGAGGGTGAGGGCCAGCCCGATGCCGTACGCGACGACGAGCAGCAGCCCGAACCAGGCCTGACCGAGGGCCGCGGCGCCCACCAGCACCACGACGGCGGACGGACTGGGCACCAGCCCGCCGGCGAAGCCGAGCAGGATCGTGCCGCGGAGGGTGGGGGCGACGGGGTGGGTGTGGGTGCGACCGCCGTGGGTGTGCCGGACGGCATGGGGGTGCGGGTGACCGGGTCGGTCGTGCGGGCCGTGGACGTGATCATGGCTGCCGTCGCCGTGGTCGTGAGCATGGTCGTGGCCGTGGTGGTGCGTGTGGTTCCGGTTGCGCAGCGCGCGGCGGAGGAGGTTCGCGCCCGCCAGGGTGACGAGTGCCCCGCTCGCGATGCCGAGCCAGGCGATCACCGAGGGCGCGGCGGCCGAACCGGCCGTGACCAGCAGGCCGAGGGCGACCACACCGAGGGTGTGGGTGACCGTCACCGAGGCGGCCATCGGGAGGACGTCCCGCAGCCGGGCCCTGCCGCCCCGGGCTGCCGCCGTCGCGGCCATGAGCGTCTTGCCGTGGCCCGGCGCGAGCGCGTGCGCCGCGCCGAGGACGAGCGCGATCAGCAGTGCGAGCGCCGCGAAGCCCACCGTGAGGTCGTGCCGCGCGACGAGATCGTCCAGGGCGCGGGTCCACCGGTCGGCGGCGCGGGGCAGCACGGAGGCGGACGGCGCGTCGGGCTCCGTCCCCGCCAGCGCGGGACCGCCCGCCCGCACCCGCAGGGCCGCGGTCGTGGTGTCGGCCGGAGAGGAGAGCAACTCCTCCGGGTAACGGGTCAGTTCGCGTGACTGCGACGTCCTCGGCACGTCCGAGGCGGCCAGTGTCATCCGGTCACCGCGCGCA
This sequence comes from Streptomyces sp. NPDC004051, assembly GCF_053604275.1. Classification (NCBI taxonomy): domain Bacteria; kingdom Bacillati; phylum Actinomycetota; class Actinomycetes; order Kitasatosporales; family Streptomycetaceae; genus Streptomyces; species Streptomyces sp. NPDC004051. Next base: position 15,268 of record NZ_JBSGHG010000038.1, read on the forward strand.
GTGATCTCCCGCCAGCCGGGACCCGAGGACGCCCCGGCCCCGCGGAAGTCGACGTCCACCGCGTCGCCCTCGGGCAGCGGAGCCGTCAGCCGGCACTCCACGCGCAGCGTGTCGAGCCCGGCCTGACCGGGCTGCACGCGCGCACGGCTGCTTCTCGCGGTGACGGGGACCGTCCGCCCGTCGACGCGGACCTCGCTGTCCCGGGCGGCGGTGGCGCAGCGTCGCCGGGCCCACTCGTCCATGCCCAGCGCGTCGACGTCCGGCTGCGCCTGGGTGGCCGGGATCTCGGCGAGGTCCTCGACGTGACGGATGCGGAGCTCACCGGGCGCGGCGACCAGCCCGTCGTAACGGTTGACGGTGAAGTTGCCGAGCGGGTGCGCGCTCGCCGCCGTCGGCACCAGGGCGAACGCGCAGGCGGCGATGAGGACGGTGAGGCCGGCGGCCGGCGTACGACGGGGGCTCACGGCGTCGCCTCCAGGTCCTTCAGCGCGGCACGGGCCGCGCGGGCGCCGAGAGGGGAGAAACCGGGGTTCAGCTCCAGCGCCGCCGTGAGGGAGCGGCGGGCGTCGCCGTCGTGGCCGGTGGCGTGTTCGATCATGCCGCGGTGGTAGAGGAAGGCGGCGTTGCGGTAGCCCGTGGCCGTGGCCCGGCGGGCGTGGGGGAGCGCCTCCTCGGAGCGTCCGCTCCGGTGCAGGGCCCAGGCGAGGGCGTCCGCGGTGTGGACGCTGTGCCGCCGGTCCCATTCGGCGCGGGCCGCGCTCAGGGCGGTCCGGGTGTCGCCGTGGTCGGCGGCGGCGAGCGCCGTGTCGAGGTCGGCGTTGACCCCGCCGGCGCGGGCGAGGGCGGTCTGCGCGTCGACGAGGGCGTACTGGTCCTGGGCCTTCGCGCGGTCGCCGTCGGCGCCCCGGGTCTCGTACAGCTCGCCGAGGGCGACCAGCGGGCCGGGCAGCGGGGAGCGGGCGACGACCTGCTCCAGGGTCTCGATCCCGCCCGCGCGGTCACCGCTCGCGGCCTGGGCACGGGCCCGGCCCTCCAGGGCGGGGAGGTACTCCTCGTCGGCGCCGAGCGCCCGTGCGTAGTGACGCAGGGCGGCTTCGTGGTCCCCCTGGTTCCAGGCCAGTTGACCGAGCGCGGTCGCCACGTACGCCACATCCGGGGCCGCGGACGCGCTGTCCAGGGCCCGTTCCAGTACCTTGCGGGCGGTCCTCACGTCGCCGCGCAGCTCCTGGACGTACGCGTACCGCGTGAAGACGGGCACCCCCGGACGCCTGCTGTCCGCGGTGTCGGCGGCCTCGGCGGCCTCGTCGTACCGGCCGAGCTCGACGAGGGCGTCGATCCGGGAGGACAGGGCGCGCTCGCTGTAGGGGTTCTGCCGCAGGGCCCGGTCGGCGTACTCCAGGGCCCCGGAGAAGTCGTGCCGGGCCGCGGCGAGGGCGGCCCGGCCGGCCAGGGCCTGCTCGTTGCCGGGCTCGAGTGCGAGGGAGCGGACGAACGCCCGCTCGGCCTGCGGGTAGCGCGAGGGATCCCCCTTGGTCCGCGCCTGCTCGACGTAGGCGAGCCCCAGGACGGCCCACCCGCCGAAGTCCCTCGGCTGGGCGCGGAGATGGGCCTGCAGGGAGCGGATCCCCGCGTCCAGGTCGCCCCGGGCGAGCACACCGGCCGCGAGCGTCCCGGCCACGGGAGCGGCATCGGCCCCGGCCCCGCCCCGGGCGCCCCCGGCCGCGACCGCCCCGGCGGACGCCGCGACGGCCAGCAGTGCGGCGCACACCGCGAGACGCAGCCCGCGAGAGCCCCGCGCGGCGCCGGAGAACCGGCGCAGGGCGGCCGTACGGGCGCCGGAGGAGAAGACGCCGGTGCCGGAGCCGGGGCCGGGGTCGGTCTCGGCGCCCGGCTGTGCGCGCACCGTCCCCGGTGGTGCGGTGGGCTCGGCGGGCCCGGTGTCCCGGCCGCCCTCCGGGGCGTGGTCGTTCGTACGCGGAGGCATGCCTCTCCTCGGTCTGCTGGTGGTCGTCCTCAGTCGTCCGCGGTCGCGGAGCCGGTCAGTACGCCCGGCCGCGCATCCTGCGCCACCACAGCAGGCTCCCGCCGATCAGCAGGATCCCGCCGGCTCCCGCACCGGCGGACGCGGCGATCAGGGTGGTGTCGTCGAAGCCCTCGGCGCCCGCCGGCCGCAGCGCGTCACCGAGCTGGTTGCGTACGTCGTTGCCGCTGTCCACGCCCTCGGCGAGCGGACCGCGCGACCCCTCCGTCGGGTCGGCCAGATACGGGAACGAGCCGCCGAACTCCTTGTCGTTGGCGTCGACCGCGTCGCCCAGGTCGTTCTCCGCGCCGACCAGCTCGCCCTCGACCACCTGGAGCGCCGCGTCGATCACGTCGTCGGTCAGCCGCCGCCCGTTGGGGAAGCCCGCGTTGTCCCCGTCCAGCACACCGAGCCGCTTCGGTTCGGCCGTCGGCTCGATCGACGTGTTGAGGCGCAGCATCTCCGCCGGCGTCACGTGCGGCGGCTGGTTGAGCCCCTCGACGCCCTTGAGGAAGACGTCGACCAGGTCGTTGCGCGGCTCGGCGGGCGCCTCGATCTTGTAGATCGCCTCGATGAGCTTCGGCAGTTCCGGGTGCGTGACGTTCTTCAGGAATTGGGCGTCCTCCCACGGGGCGGACGCGTTGAAGGTGTCCTTGTCCTTCAGGGGGTTGACGACCTCGTTCACCAGCGGGTTCCCCAGCCGCGACACCTGGGTGAACTCCCCCTTGGCGTTCTTGCGCCGAGTCGTGGACCAGATGCCGACGACCGGCTGGTCCGCCGACTCGGTGATCATGTGCGTGGGGACCTGGAGGGCCAGGGAGTTGACGTTGTACCCCTTGAGCGTGTCGTTGCCGACCTCGGAGAGGTTCCCGCCGTACAGCAGGTCGAAGACGCGCAGATCCAGGAAGAACGGGTCGTCGGCCTGGCCGGCGAACGTCGTCGCGCCGCCCGCCAGCTTGTGCACGGCCTGCTCACGGAGCGTGCCGTAGTCCGGCATGGACGCCTTGCCGACGTTCGACGGCGCCACCGGGACGTCGTCCGCGATCTTCGTGCGGGACACCAGGTGCTGGTCCTTCAGCTTCAGCAGCTCGATGTCGTAGGTCTGGGTGATGTTGAGGTCGGGGTCGTCCAGGCTGGTGACCGGCCCCGTGTTGTAGAGGAACGTCTTCTCGTTCTTCGTGTGCGTCCTGAAGGTGTAGCGGAACAGCAGTTCGCCCTGCGCGTCGCCGTTGTTGTCGATGTGGATGTCGTACTGCGCGTCCTCGGCGAACGTGAAGAAGTTCGGTCCGCCGGCCGGCTCCTCGAACGGGATCCAGTTCGCGATGATCGTCGTCGTGTCCGGTTTGTCGGGACTGACGAACGCGTACAGATCGGTGTTGTCGTACTGCGGGGTGCCCGAGATCAGGGGAGCCTCCCGGTGGCTGGAGGCGGAGGCCGCCCCCGGTTCCAGCGCGGTCGCGCCGACGGCGGCGAGGCCGCCGGCGGCCAGCGCGCCGCAGATCAGGGTCGCGAGGCTCCTGCGTCCCGCGCCGGTCATGGGGTTAGGTGTCATGCCATCCGTCCTCAGTGCCAACTTGTCTGACGCACCGTGATTCGGAGCGGAGTCCTGGCCGGATTGGTCGGACGTCGGGACGGGGAGGAACGCCCGTATTATTTCCCGTTGTTCGACCCGCGTTTTCGGTCCGCTGATCCGTAATCCCCTCCGGAGGCATGATCACGGCGAACGCCTCGGTGACCAGGTGGCCCCGCGGGGCCGGGAGAGGGGGGTGCGCGTTGGAGGCGGACGAGCTTCTGGTGCGGGTGGCAGGCGGCGACCAGAAGGCATTCGAGGCGCTGTACGGGCTGGTGTCCGGACCGGTGTACGGGATCGTGCACCGGGTGGTGCGCGATCCCGCCCAGTCGGAGGAGGTCGCGCAGGAGGTGCTGCTCGAACTCTGGCGCTCCGCGACCCGGTTCGACCCCGGACGGGGCAGCGCACTGTCCTGGGTCCTCACGCTCGCCCACCGCCGGGCCGTCGACCGGGTGCGCAGTGTCCGCGCGGCCGGTGAGCGCGAGCGGCGTGAAGCCGCCCGGCACGGCAGCGGGCCCGCTTTCGACCAGGTCGCCGAGGAGGTCGAGGCCGGTCTGGAACGCGAATGGGTGCGCCGCTGCCTGGACCGCCTCACCGCCCTGCAGCGGCAGTCGGTCACCCTCGCCTACTACGACGGCTACACCTACCGTGAGGTGGCCGAGCGGCTCTCCCTGCCGCTGGGCACGGTCAAGACGCGGATGCGTGACGGCCTCACCCGACTGCGTGACTGCCTGGGAAGTGCCGCATGAGCCTCCTGGACCGGTTGTTGCGCCGGGAAGACCTCCACTCCCTGGCCGCCCCCTACGCGCTCGACGCGCTGGAACCCGCCGAGCGCGTTCGCTTCGAGAGGCACCTGGGCAGCTGTCAGCGCTGTGCCGCCGAGGTGCGCGTCCTGGCCGAGGACGCCGTCCGCCTCGCCTGGTCCACCGCCGCCCCGGCGCCGCCCGCCCTGCGCGACCGGGTACTGGCCGCCGTGCGGACCACCCCGCAGGACCCGGCCCCCGAAGCCGTGCCCGGGGCCCCGGGGCAGACCCGCGCACAGGCCCCGCAGCTGCCACCCCACGTATGGGGGGCCGAGCCCGTGCCGCGGGCCCGGGAACGGCACCGGATGCCGCTGTTCGTCCCCTTCGCGACGGTCACCGCCGCCGCGGCCCTCGTCGTCGCCTCGTTGTTCGCCGTCCAGGCGGGCCGGACCCAGGACGAACTGAACGCCGAACGGGACCGTTCACGTGAGATCGCACACGTTCTCGCGGCCCCGGACGCCCGCGCGAGCAGCGGCCGGGGCGCGGCGGGCGGCACGATCGGAGTGATCGCTTCCGCATCGGCGGGGAGCGCGGTCGTCACCCTCGGCGGATACGGCAACCCGCCGAACGGACGTGTGCGCCAGCTGTGGCTGATGCGCCCGGGCGCCGAACCGCGCTCCCTCGGGCTCTTCGAGGCCGACACGCCCCTGGTCGCCTCCGGCCTCGACGGATCCGCGACGTCACTCGCCGTGACCGTCGAGCCTGACGGCGGATCACCGCAGCCCACCACTCAGCCCTTCGTCCAACTCGCCCTGAAAACGGTCGGATTCGGAGAGTAATCGTCGAGTGTTCGTCAACCTCCTTACGGGGAAGGTGAATCCTGGGAGCGCGATACACGAGTGCCCGTACGGGGCGATAGGGTTACCCTGCCCGGGGTGGACTCGTACGGGTGGGGAGTGACATGGAACGGATAACGGTGCACAGCAGGGCCAGGGTCCCTGCGATCACCTGTGGAAGCAGCGCGAGCAGTACGCGCCTGGACCGCCACCTCTCGGTGCTGGCGGGACCCGCCGTCCCGCAGCGGGAGACGGTCGAGGCGACGTCGCTGATGCGCGAGCTGACCGCACGCGACCACCGGGTCAGGGGCGCGCGGGCACGGACGAGCAGTGTCTCGCTCCTCGCTCCGCTGCGCCGACTGCGTCGCTCCCTGTTCGGCAGCCGTTAGACCCGTGCCCGGACGGGCCCACCGTCCTGGCACGGCGCCACGCACGTCACCTGTCACCCCACGGCACACGACGCACGACGCACACCCCGAACAGCCGGCACGTCGTGCCCCCCTTCCGCACCCCTTCCCCGGCCCACGGTTCCGCCGTGCCGCCCCCCGGGGGGTACTCGTCGCCCCCGCCCGGCGCTTCAGAGCAGGGCGAGTTGGCCCTCCGGTCCCTCCTCGTGGGCGTCCAGTACCGAGGCCGGCCGGTGCGCGGATCTCGGCGCCGGGAGCACGCCGGCCCGGTGCAGTTCCGCCGACGTGATCGGATCGGCCGCCGAACGCTCCCTCGACGCGACCTGACGCGGGCGCAGTTCGGCCATGAGCGCGAGGATCGTGATCAGCTCCAGGAGCTCCGAGGTCCAGGTCTGCGGCCAGACGGCCGGACGGATCGCGTCCAGGGTGCCCGGCGCGGCCCCGTCCGTGCGGGCCGCGCACCACCGCTCCAGCACCCGGACCCCGGCCACCTCGAACTCCCAGGCCGCCGACGGCACCGGTGAGATGCGGCCCTCGTCGAGGAAGAGGGCCTCCTCGTCGGGGTCGTAGCGCACGGTCAGCGGTCGGGAGGGGAGCGGGGCCCGGACGTAGGGGCGGCGTCCGCCCGGGAGCCGGGGGCGCTCCCCGTCGCGCCGCATCAGCCACAGCAGCCGGCGCCCCACCTCCACACCCGTGGCCCACACCTCGGCGTCCCCGGTGAGCGGCACCGTGAGCCCGCCGGGCCCGTCGCGCACCACGGCCATCGTCCAGGCGAGCACGTCGACGGCCGGGACCTTCCGGCCGAGCCGTGCCGCGAGGTGCCCGGACAGGGCCGGGGCCAGGTTCGGTTCGGTGCCGCCGGGCCGGCGGTACAGCGGGCGGACACGGCCGGAGCGCAGCACCGGCAGCAGGGACGTGACGAGCAGCGGCGGACCGGCGGGGTCACCGGCGCCGGCCCCACCCGTCCCGGCGCGTCCCCCCGGCGGGCGGTCGCTCCGCGTGCGTTCACCCCGCGGGCGCTCGCTCCGTCCCGCGGCGGCCTCGACGACGAAGATCTGCCGCTCGTCGGCCACCCGCCACAGTTCGGGGCGGGCCGCGTCGATCAGCCGCTGGTCGGGGATCAGCCACTGCTCGTCGAAGGGGGAGTGCAGCACGCGGACCGGCTCGGGGCACGGCCCCGAGGCGCGCGCCAGCCTCTCCGTGCCGCCCGCCCGGCCCGGCAACTGCCCGACCGCCGTGTGCACCGTCCGCGAACGCGTCGGCTGGAACAGCGCCTCCCGGTCGGGCCCCACGGCCCTCAGCAGGGCGTCCCAACGGGCCTTCAGCGCCGCCGGGTCGGGAGCCGCCGGCCACCCCCGGCCGAGTCGCGGCGGTGCGACGGACCACGGCATGAGGTCCGCCAGCAGCGGAGCGTCGTCGTGCGTCACGCTGGGCATCGTAAGGCCTGGAGGGCCGGCCGGATCAGGTGGCTTCCAGGGTCACCGTGAAGGAGAAGCGGTCGCCCCGGTAGTTGATGACGGCCACGTCCAGGACCCGGCCGTCGGTGCCGTACGTGACGCCCGTGTAGTGCAGGATCGGGCTGAGCAACGGGACCCGGAGCAGCCGGGCCGTCTCCGGGTCCGCGAGCCGGGCCTCCACGGTGTCCGTGATGCGGCCGATGTCCGCCCCGACGACGTCCCGCAGCACCTTGGTCATCGGCCAGCGCGCCAGATCCTCCAGGTCGATGCGGGCGGCGATCTCCGGGCGGACGTAGTTGCGGGCGTGGTTGGTCGGCTCGCCGGTCTTCTCGTCGCTGCGCAGCCGGTGGTAGGCCGCCGTCTCCTCCAGATCGGGGAAGTGTTCGGCGAGTTCGGCCGGCACCGGCGCGGTGCCGTGCTCGAGCAACTCGGTCGTCATGCCGGACTGCTGGGCCACGATCGCGTCCACCGAGCCCAGCAGGCGCACCGGGGCGCCCCTTCGGGCATCGGGCTCGATGAACGTGCCGCGCCGGCGGTGCCGCGTGATCAGCCCCTCGTCCTCCAGTTCCTTCAGCGCCTGCCGCATCGTCAGCACGCTCACCCCGTAGTGCCCCGCCAGTTGTTCCTCGGTGGGCAGGCGCAGCGGGTCCCGGGGTGAGCGGCCGAGGATCGAGGCGCGCAGCGACTGCGACACCTGGTACCAGAGCGGCAACTTGCGGTTCAGGACGATCGAATCGGGAGCAAAGGAGGTCACGGGTCATCCGTATCGGTCGCAGGCGCTCGGTGCAATGTGAGCCGTGGAGGTCTCGGCGCCCCGTGTCGCGGCACCCCGGGACGGACCCCGCGTCACCGCACGCGGAAATGCCGTTCCAAGCCCTGCCACACGTCGTCGTAGCCCTCCTGCAGGTGCTCCGCGCGGGCCGCCTGCGGTGTCAGGGACATCGGCCAGCGCGTCTCGAACATGAAGGCGAGGCCGTCGTCGACCCTCTGCGGGCGCAGTTCGGCGGTGCTCGCCCGCTCGAACGTCTCCCGGTCCGGTCCGTGCGCCGACATCATGTTGTGCAGCGAGCCGCCGCCCGGGACGAAGCCCTCCGCCTTCGCGTCATAGGCACCCTCGATCAGGCCCATGTACTCGCTCATCACGTTCCGGTGGAAGTACGGCGGCCGGAACGTGTCCTCGCCCACCAGCCAGCGCGGCGCGAACACCACGAAGTCCACCCCGGCCAGTCCCGGCGTGTCGCTCGGCGATGTCAGCACCGTGAAGATCGACGGGTCCGGATGGTCGTAGGAAATGGTTCCCATCACATTGAAACGGCGCAGGTCATAGGCGTACGGCACATAGTTGCCGTGCCAGGCGACGACATCCAGCGGGGAGTGGTCATAGGTGGCCGACCAGAGGTTGCCGCAGAACTTGTTCACCACCTCCACCGGGCCCTCGACGTCCTCGAACGCGGCGACGGGCGCCCGGAAGTCCCGTGCGTTCGCCAGTCCGTTGGCGCCGATCGGGCCGAGGTCGGGCAGCCGGAACGGGGCGCCGTAGTTCTCGCACACATACCCGCGGGCCACCGGGCGGCCCGCTGCGTCGTCGGACGTGGCGTCCGACAGCTCCACGCGGAAGCGCACCCCGCGCGGGATCAGCGCGATGTGTCCCGGCTCCACGTGCAGCAGCCCGAACTCCGTGTGCAGCAGCAGCCCGCCCAGCTCCGGGACGATCAGCAGCTCCCCGTCGGCGTCGCTGAACACCCGGTCCATCGAGGCGGTCGCGTGGTAGAGGTGCACCGCCATTCCGGTGCGCTGGGTGACGTCGCCGTTGCCGCCCAGCGTCCACAGGCCGGCCAGGAAGTCGGTGCCCTCCGCCGGGGCGGGCAGCGGGCTCCAGCGCAGGCGGTTGGGGTCGGGCACGGTCTGGGTGAAGGGCGCGCTGCGGAGCGCGCCGTTGCCCGTGCGGGTGAACGCCGGGTGCGCGGCCGACGGGCGGATCCGGTACAGCCAGGAGCGGCGGTTGACGGACCGGGGCTCGGTGAACGCCGTACCGCTCAGCTGCTCCGCGTACAGTCCGAGCGGTGCACGCTGAGGTGAGTTGCGTCCCTCGGGCAGGGCGCCCGGGACCGCTTCGGAGCTGTGCTCGTTGCCGAAACCGGAGAGGTGGTCGAGTTCCTCGGCGGCCTTGCGCGCTCCCCCACGCTCGCATGCGCTCGCGCGGGCGGTGCCCCCATCGCTCATCTTCGCTGCTCCCTTGCGTGCGATTCCTATGCAACACCGTAGGATTGCGGTTTCCCCGACGCAAGAGGGCTGCAGGATCCCGTCCCCCCCCGTGTCGCGGCCGCCCCGCCCCGGGCCGCACCCTCCTCTCGGCGGAGGACGGGGAACCCGACTCCAGGGGGATCCGGGGATCCGCACCCGTGTTCTGCGCTCCCCGGCATGGCGTGGACGGGGAAGCCGGTGGAGAGCACGGCCGACATCACGGTCTCAGAACCGGCCCCGACCGGGACCCCGACCACGACTGCCCCCGTGCGCCCGACCGCGGACCCCGCCGTGTCCTCCTCCGCGGCGGAGGGCCGTGACCCTGCCGGGGGGCGGGGTTCACCGGACGGGACCCGAGGGGCATCACGGGGCCCGTGCCCCATGCGACATCGCTCCGCCGCGCACCCGTGCAGCAGCGCAGCGCCGAACGGCTCGCCAGAATCCTGGACGCCTGCGCCGCGCTCCTCGACGAGGTCGGCTACGAGGCCCTGAGCACCCGCGCCGTGGCGCAGCGCGCCGACGTGCCCATCGGCTCCGTCCACCGTTTCTTCGGCAACAAGCGCCAGATGGCTGACGCCCTCGCCCAGCGCAACCTCGAGTCCTTCGAGCTGCGGGTCGCCGAACGGCTGGAAGCAACCGCCGGCGCCCCGGACTGGCGGCAGATCATGGACGTCGTGATCGACACATACCCGGACATGAAGCGCACCGCGGCCGGCTTCTCCCTGGTCGACTTCGGCAACCAGATCCCCGTCGGCGCCCACCGGACCGAACCCAGCCACCGCGTCGTTGACCGGCTCACCGCTCTGCTCTCCGGCCATCTGCGCCGCACACCCGACGAGGATCTGCGCCACGCCTTCCTGGTCGCCGTCGAGACCGCCGACGCCCTCGTCCACCTCGCCTTCCGCATGACGCCCGAGGGCGACGAGAAGGTCATCGCCGAACTGCGGGGAGATGCGGCGGCCCTGTCTGGCGCGGGTACTGGACTGACGGTCCGGGGCGGTCCGGGGAGGTCCGGGGGCGGTTCCGGTGATCGGCCGAGAAGGTTCCCGCAGGAGGCTCCCCCACGTGCATACCGGTCGGTATGCTCAGGAGGTCCGCCCGTCCGAGCGTCACCGCCGCCGTACCCGGGAGGCCTCTGTGCCCCGCACCGCCCTTCGCATCTGCCCGCTGTGCGAGGCCACCTGTGGCCTCACCCTCACCCTCGACGACGGACGCGTCACCGGCGCCCGGGGCGACCGTGACGACGTGTTCAGCAAGGGGTTCATCTGCCCCAAGGGCGCCTCCTTCCCCGCCTTGGACGCGGACCCCGACCGGCTGCGCACCCCTCTCGTCCGGGTCGACGGCGAGCTGCGCGAGGCCACCTGGGAGGAAGCGTTCGACGCGGTCGCCGCCGGTGTCCGGTCCGTCGTCGAGCGGTACGGCCCGCACTCCGTCGGAGTCGTCCTCGGCAACCCCAACGTGCACACCGTGGCCGGGGCCCTGTACCCGCCCGCCCTGATCGCCGGCCTCGGCACCCGCAGCCTCTTCACCGCCTCCACCCTCGACCAGATGCCCAAGCACGTCTCGAGCGGGCTCCTCTTCGGCGACGCCAACGCGATCCCCGTACCCGACCTGGACCGCACCGACCACCTGCTGCTGATCGGCGCCAACCCCCTGGAATCCAACGGGAGTCTGTGTACGGCACCCGACTTCCCCGGCCGCCTCCGAGCGCTCAGGGCCCGCGGCGGCACCCTTACCGTCATCGACCCGCGCCGCACCCGCACCGCCCGCCTCGCCGACCGGCACCTCGCCATCCGGCCCGGCACCGACGCCCTGCTGCTCGCCGCGATGACGTACGTACTCCTCACGGAGGACCTCGTCGACCTCGGGGAGTCGGCGCCCCATGTCCAAGGGGTCGACGAACTCGCCGACGCCGTCAAGGACTTCACCCCCGAGGCAGTGGCCCCCTGCTGCGATGTCGACGCGGACACCATCCGCACCCTCGCCCGCGAGCTCTCCTCCGCCCCCACCGCCGCCGTCTACGGCCGCATCGGCAGCTGCACCGTCCCGCACGGCACCCTGGCCGGCTGGCTCGTCGACGTCCTCAACACCCTCACCGGCAACCTCGACCGGCCCGGCGGCGTCCTCTTCCCGCTGGCCGCCACCGGCAGGGCCCCGCGCCCCGCCGGACCCGGCCGCGGGTTCGCCCTCGGACGCTGGCACTCCCGGGTGAGCCGCCACCCCGAGGCCAAGGGTGAACTGCCGCTGTCCGCCCTCGCCGAGGAGATCGACACCGCCACCGGTGAGGGCGAGCCGGTGCGCGCCCTCATCGCCGTCGCCGCCAACCCGGTCCTGTCCGCGCCCGACGGCGACCGCCTCGACAAGGCCCTCGGCTCACTCGACTTCATGGTCAGCGTCGACCCGTACCTCAACGAGACCTCCCGCCACGCCCACGTCGTCCTCCCGCCGCCCCCGCCCGCGCAGAGCCCGCACCACGACTTCGCCTTCAACGCCCTCGCCGTGCGCAACCAGGTCCGCTACACCCGCCCCGCGCTCCCACTGGAACCCGGCCGCATGGCGGAGACCGAGATCCTGGCCCGGCTCGTCCTCGCCGCCACCGGCGGGCACGGTGCCGATCCGGCGGCCGTCGACCGGCTGGTCGTCGACCGGACCCTCGGCAAGGCGGTGAACGACCCGCACTCCCCGGTGCACGGCCGCGACCCGGAGGAACTCGCGAAACTGCTCACCGGCGACGACGGACCCGAGCGGCGGCTGGACATGATGCTCCGTCTCGGCCCCTACGGCGACGGCTTCGGTGCCGAACCGGACGGCCTCACCCTGAACAGACTGCTCGCCCACCCGCACGGCATCGACCTCGGACCCCTGAGCCCCCGCCTTCCGCAGCCCCTGAGGACCCGCAGCGGCCGGGTGGAGCTGCTGCCGGAACCGATCGCCGCCGACCTGCCCCGGCTGCGCGCCGCCCTCGGCGAACGCCCCGCCGGGTTCGTCCTCGTCGGCCGCCGCCACCTGCGCTCCAACAACAGCTGGATGCACAACCTGCCCGCCCTCACCGGCGGCTCCAACCGGTGCACCCTGCAGATCCACCCCGACGACGCCGAACGCCTCGGCATCCGCGACGGCGGGCCGGTGCGGATCAAGGGTGCCGGGGGAGAGGTGACCGCGCCCGCCGAGGTGACCGACGGGATACGCCGGGGCGTGGTGAGCCTCCCGCACGGCTGGGGTCACGACCGGCCCGGCACCCGGCTGCGGCACGCCGGCACCGACCCCGGCGTCAACGTGAACCAGCTGCTCGACGGCAGCCTCCTCGACCCGCTGTCGGGCAACGCCGTACTCAACGGAGTGCCCGTCGAGGTCGCCCCCGGGACCGACCCGTGACGGGTCCGGTGACCGGCCCGGTGACCGAAGAGCGCGTCACGCCGACCTGGACGAAGCCGTGAACTGGAACTTCGCGCTTTCGGCTGGCGGGGCGAACGCGTCTGCCTCCGGAACGGCCGCCCGGCCCGGACGAGCGACACGGCCCGGACAAGTGACACGGACCCTCTGGCGCCAGGAAATTAGCATCGCTAGTTTATGTGGCGGACGTGGACCCCTGCCCCGAAGGAAGCGCGATGAAGGCATACGACGGCATGTACATCGACGGCGCCTGGCGCCCCGCCGCCGGCCCGGACGTGATCGAGGTCGTGGACCCGGCCGACGGGCAGGTGATCGCCACCGTCCCCGCGGGCACCGCCGAGGACGTGGACGCCGCCGTACGGGCGGCCCGCGCCGCCCTGCCTGCCTGGGCCGCGACGCCGCCCGCCGAGCGCGCCGCCCGCCTCGCCGCCCTCCGGGACGTGCTGGTGGCCCGGCAGGAGGAGATCGCCCGGACGGTGACGGCCGAGCTCGGTGCGCCACTGAAGCTCTCGCAGACCGTGCACGCGGGCGTGCCCGTGGCGGTGGCGGGCTCGTACGCGGAGCTGGCGGCGACGTACCCCTTCGAGGAGAGGACGGGCAACTCGACCGTCCTGCACGAGCCGGTCGGTGTGGTCGGCGCGATCACGCCCTGGAACTACCCCCTCCACCAGATCGTCGCGAAGGCCGCCCCGGCCCTCGCCGCCGGCTGCACGATCGTCGTCAAGCCCGCCGAGGACACCCCGCTGGTCGCCCGGCTCTTCGCGGAGGCGGTGCACGAGGCGGGGGTCCCGGCCGGCGTGTTCAACCTGATCACCGGCCTCGGCCCGGTGGCCGGCCAGGCCCTCGCCGAACACCCGGACGTCGACCTGGTCTCCTTCACCGGCTCCACCGCCGTCGGCCGCCGGATCGGCGCCGTCGCCGCGGGCGCGGTCAAGAAGGTCGCCCTCGAGCTGGGCGGCAAGTCCGCCAACGTGATCCTCCCCGGTGCCGATCTGGCCCGGGCGGTCAACGTCGGGGTCGCCAACGTGATGTCCAACTCCGGCCAGACGTGCAGCGCCTGGACCCGGATGCTGGTCCACCGCGACCAGTACGACGAGGCCGTCGAGCTCGCCGCGGCCGCCGCCGCGAAGTACGGCGACCGCATCGGCCCCCTCGTCAACGCCAAGCAGCAGGAACGCGTGCGCGGATACATCGAGAAGGGCGTCGCCGAGGGCGCGCGCCTGGTCGCCGGGGGCCCCGACGCCCCGCGGGAGAAGGGGTGCTTCGTCAGCCCCACCGTCTTCGCCGACGTCACCCCGGACATGACGATCGCCCAGGAGGAGATCTTCGGGCCCGTCCTGTCCGTCCTGCGCTACGAGGACGAGGAGGACGCCCTGCGCATCGCCAACGGCACCGTCTACGGACTCGCCGGCGCGGTCTGGGCCGGCGACGAGGCCGAAGCGGCGGCGTTCGCCCGGCGCATGGAGGCCGGCCAGGTCGACATCAACGGCGGCCGCTTCAACCCCCTCGCGCCGTTCGGCGGTTACAAGCAGTCGGGCGTGGGGCGCGAACTCGGCGTGCACGGGCTGACCGAGTACCTCCAGACCAAGTCCCTCCAGTTCTAGGGGAGTCGATCCACCATGTCCGTCCGCGCCGCCGTACTGTCCGCCGTCGACACCCCGTTGGAGACCACGGGGATCCACCTGCCCGAGCCCGGCCCCGGTCAGGTCCGGGTCCGGCTCGCCGCCGCCGGTGTCTGCCACTCCGACCTGTCCCTGACCGACGGCACCATGCGCCTCCCGGTCCCGGCCGTGCTCGGCCACGAGGGCGCCGGCACGGTCGTCTCCGTCGGCGAGGGCGTCACCCGGGTCGCCCCCGGCGACGGCGTGGTCCTCAACTGGGCGCCCTCCTGCGGAGCCTGCCCCGCCTGCGCACGCGGCGAGGTGTGGCTGTGCGCCGACGCCCTGAGCGGTGCCGCCCGGGTGCACGCCCACCGCGCCGACGACGGCACCCCGCTCCACCCCGGCCTGAACGTCGCCGCCTTCGCCGAGGAGACGGTGGTGCCCGCGTCCTGCGTCCTGCCCGCTCCGGACGGCGTCCCGCTCGCCGACGCCGCCCTGCTGGGGTGCGCCGTGCTCACCGGCTACGGCGCCGTCCACCACTGCGCGAGGGTCCGGCCGGGCGAGTCGGTCGCGGTGTTCGGCGCCGGGGGAGTGGGCCTGGCCGCCCTCCAGTCGGCCCGGATCGCCGGCGCGACGACGATCGTCGCGGTCGACGTCTCCCCGGCCAAGGAGGAACTGGCGCGCTCCGCCGGGGCGACCGACTACCTCGTCGCCTCGGACACCACGGCCCGCGAGATCCGCGCCCTCACCGGGAGACAGGGCGTGGACGCGGCCGTCGAATGCGTCGGCCGCGCCACCACCATCCGCGCCGCCTGGGACTCCACCCGGCGCGGCGGCCGTACCGCGGTCGTCGGCATCGGAGGCAAGGACCAGCAGGTCGCCTTCAACGCCCTGGAGATCTTCCACTGGGGCAGAACCCTGTCCGGCTGCGTCTACGGCAACTCCGACCCCGCCCGGGACCTCCCCGTCCTCGCCGGACACATCAGGGCGGGCCGTTTCGACCTGGGCGCCCTGGTGACGGAACGGATCACCCTGGACGGCATCCCGGCGGCCTTCGACACCATGTCGGCGGGCAGGGGCGGACGGGCCCTGGTGGTTTTCCCGGAGGCATGAGCAGCACAGGAGGCCCGCACACAAGGGGAGTGCGTGCCGGGCCTCGCGAGCCGGGCGCGCCCCTTGTGTGCGGATGTGTGCGGATGTGTGCGGAGCCCTAGGAGTCCCGTACCTGCTCGTACTGCTGGGCCAGGCCGTCCAGCAGGGCCGTCAGTCCGGTCTCGAAGGCCCGCTCGTCGATCTTCTCCTGTTTCTCGGCGAGCAGATGGGCCTGTCCGAGGTGGGGGTAGTCGGCGGGGTCGTAGGCGCCGGCGTCGTCCACGAAACCGCCGGCGAAGGAGCCGAGCGCCGAGCCCATGATGAAGTACCGCATCAGCGCGCCGATGGACGTGGCCTGCGCCGGCGGCCAGCCGGCCTCGACCATCGCGCCGTAGACCGCGTCGGCGAGCCGCAGTCCGGCCGGACGGCGGCCGGGGCCGCGCGCCATGACCGGCACGATGTTGGGGTGGTCGCGCAGTGCGGCGCGGTAGGAGACGGCCCAGTCGTGCAGCGCGGTCCGCCAGTCCCGGCCGTCCTCGAACATCGACAGGTCGACCAGCGCGCTCACCGAGTCGGCCACCGCCTCGAGGATCTCGTCCTTGGTGCGGAAGTGGTTGTAGAGCGAGGGCCCGCTGACCCCCAGTTGTGCGGCGAGCCGCCGTGTGGAGACGGCCGCGAGGCCCTCCGCGTCCACGAGCGCACGGGCCGTCTCGACGATCCGGTCGGGGCTGAGCAGGGGCTTGCGCGGTCGGGCCATGGCGCACATAGTAGGGCTGCAACGGAAAACTAGCAGTGCTAATCAGTTGGGGTGGCCGTCATGAACCTGGAGCTCAGCGAGGAGCACAGTGCCGTCCGGCGGCTCGCCCGGGACTTCGTCGAACGGGAGGTCGCCCCCCACGCCACGGCCTGGGACCGGGCCGAGGAGGTCGACCGAGGCATCGTGAAGAAGCTCGGCGAGCTCGGGTTCCTCGGGCTGACGATCGACGAGCGGTACGGGGGCTGCGGCGGCGACCACCTCGCGTACTGCCTGGTCACCGAGGAGCTGGGCCGCGGCGACTCCTCCGTGCGCGGGATCGTCTCCGTGTCCCTGGGGCTGGTCGCCAAGACGGTCGCCGCCTGGGGCGACGAGGAGCAGAAGCGGGCCTGGCTCCCGGGGCTCACCTCGGGCGCATACGTCGGCTGTTTCGGTCTCACCGAGCCGGGCACGGGTTCCGACGCCGGCGAGGTCTCCACCCGCGCGGTGCGCGACGGCGACCACTACGTCATCAGCGGCACCAAGATGTTCATCACCAACGGCACCTGGGCCGACGTGGTCCTGCTCTTCGCCCGTTCCACCGACGCCCCCGGCCACAAGGGGATGTCCGCCTTCCTCGTTCCCGCCGACACCCCCGGCCTGACGCGTCGTGCCCTGCACGGCAAGCTTGGTCTGCGCGGTCAGGCCACCGCCGAGCTGGTGCTGGAGGACGTGCGCGTGCCCGCGTCCGCGATGCTGGGCCCCGAGGGCAAGGGCTTCTCGGTCGCCATATCCGCCCTCGCCAAGGGGCGGATGTCGGTCGCGGCGGGCTGTGTCGGCATAGCCCAGGCCGCGCTCGACGCGGCCGTGCGGTACGCGGGCGAGCGCGAGCAGTTCGGGAAGACCATCGCCCACCACCAGCTCGTCCAGGAGCTGATCAGCGACATCGCCGTGGACGTCGACGCCGCACGGCTGCTGACCTGGCGGGTCGCGGACCTGATCGACCGCGGACGGCCGTTCGCCGTGGAGTCCTCCAAGGCCAAGCTCTTCGCCTCGGAGGCGGCCGTCCGCGCCGCGAACAACGCCCTCCAGGTCCACGGCGGTTACGGCTACATCGACGAGTACCCGGCGGGCAAGCTGCTGCGCGACGCCCGCGTCATGACCCTCTACGAGGGCACCAGCCAGATCCAGAAACTGGTCATCGGACGCGCCCTGACCGGGGTCTCGGCGTTCTGAGTACCACCTGAGTATCCGAGCGGATGTGGCCGCTGCCACATCCGCCGATTCTTGTCCCCATGAGCGACACACCGGTCAAGCAGCAGAGCACGGCCGCCTTCTACGGTCAGGCCGTGGCGTCCTTCGGAGTGGCCATGGGCGCCACCGCGGTCGGCATCCTCAACCTCGAGACCGACGTCTGGGTCCGTGCCTTCCTGGGCATCGCGGTCATGTACCTCGTCACCTCGGCCTTCACCCTGGCCAAGGTCATCCGTGACCGCCAGGAGGCCGGACAGATCGTGAACCGCGTCGACCAGGCCCGCCTGGAGAAGCTCCTCGCCGAACACGACCCGCTGCAGAAGCTCTGACACGGGACGTGCCGGGGCCCTTCGGGCAGACCGGCCCTAAGCGCCCGCTCACCCTTGCCGGTATGGTGTTACCCCTGTCGGTGAATGGGGTGAGCGATGAGTGCGGCGCAGGACACGGCCGGCGGTGAGGCGCAGCCGTGGGGCGAGGTCACGCCCGAAGCGGCCCGACGGCTGCTGCTCGCCGCCGTGGAGGCGTTCGCGGAGCGCGGCTACCACGCCACGACGACCCGCGACATCGCGGGCCGCGCCGGCATGAGCCCGGCCGCGCTCTACATCCACTACAAGACCAAGGAAGAGCTGCTCCACCGCATCAGCAGGATCGGCCACGAGAAGGCCGTGGACATCCTGCGCACCGCGGCCCGTGCCGAGGGCAGCCCGGCCGAACGGCTCGCCGAGGCGGTGAGCTCCTTCGTCCGCTGGCACGCCGGCGGGCGCACCACCGCGCGGGTCGTGCAGTACGAACTCGACTCGCTCGGTCCCGACGCCCGTGCCGAGATCACCACCCTGCGCCGGCAGGTCGACGCCGAGGTGCGCGGGATCATCGAGGAGGGCGTGCGCACGGGCGAGTTCGACGTCCCCGACGTGCGGGGCACCACCCGCGCCGTGCTCTCCCTCTGCGTCGACGTGGCACGCTGGTTCAACATCGACGGCGCCCGGACCCCCGAGGAGGTCGGCGCCCTCTACGCCGATCTCGTGCTGCGGATGGTCGGCGCCGACCGGACGGGCGCCGCTCAGAGGTAGTAGCGGGCCACCGACTCGGCCACGCACACCGGCTTCTCGCCGCCCTCGCGCTCCACGGTGAAGGCCGTGGTGACCTGGACGCCGCCCGCCACCTCGTCGACGGCGGTGACCTTCGCGGTGGCGCGCACCCGTGACCCGACGGGGACGGGTGCGGGGAAACGCACCTTGTTCGTGCCGTAGTTGACGCCCATCTTCACGCCCTCGACGGAGAGCAGCTGCGGGCCGAACAGCGGCAGCAGCGACAGCGTCAGGTAGCCGTGCGCGATGGTGGTGCCGAACGGCCCGGCCGCCGCCTTCTCCGGATCGACATGGATCCACTGGTGGTCGCCGGTGGCCTCGGCGAACAGGTCGATCCGCTTCTGGTCGACCTCCAGCCAGTCCGTGTACCCCAGTTGCTCGCCCACCGCCGCCTTCAGCTCGTCGACGGAGGTGAAGATTCTCGGCTCTGCCATGTCCCGGCCCTTCGCGTCACGTGATCGCACGCACCCACCCGCGCACGTCTGCCTAAGCGACTGCTTAGCATGGTCGGCCGTGCGGTCCTTGTCAACGGACCCGGGCCGTGCGGGGCGGGTAGGCTTCGAGGGGTGCCCCAGATTCCGGAGAAGATCCACGAGCTCACGGTCGGCCAGCTCTCCGCGCGCAGCGGCGCCGCCGTGTCGGCCCTGCACTTCTACGAGTCGAAGGGTCTGATCAGCAGCCGTCGCACCACGGGCAACCAGCGCCGCTACAGCCGTGACACCCTCCGCCGGGTGGCGTTCATCCGGGCCGCCCAGCGCGTCGGCATCCCGCTCGCGACGGTCCGCAGGGCGCTCGCCGAGCTCCCCCGGGAACGTACCCCCACCCGGGGCGACTGGGCGCATCTCTCCGAGGCCTGGCGCGCCGAACTGGACGAGCGCATCAAGCAGCTCAACCGGCTGCGCGACCACCTCACCGACTGCATCGGCTGCGGCTGCCTCTCGCTGGACACCTGCGTCCTGTCCAACCCGGACGACGTCTTCGGCGGACGCCTGACGGGCTCCCGACTGCTGCCCGAGAAACCTGAGAGACCCGGGAAACCCGAGAAGCCTGAGGAATCCGAGAGAGCCGGGAAATCCGAGAGACCGGAGAAACCTGAGAACGCAGCCGACGGGCGACCGGGCGGCCAGGCGGGCGGGGGCCGATCCGGGCGGGAGCCCGTATGACAGTGGGGGCGCGGCATCCCCGGCGCGCCCCCACACCCCTCAGGCCGACACCAGCAGCTTCGACCGCCTGGCGTCCGCCAGTGCTTCGGCGGTCAGGACGGGGCGCGGCACCAGGATCCCGCAGTCCGTGCAGACCGGGCCCGTCGACGGCTCGTGGTCCAGGTCGTACCGCCACATGAGCCGTTCCCCCCGGCACACGGGGCAGGCCGAACCCGGCTCTCGTTCCAGCGCGGCGATCAGCCGTCGCAGCACCTCGGCCAGCGGCTCACGCGGATGCACCCGCGGGTCGTCGCACCAGGCCACGCCGAAACCGCCCCAGGTCAGCCGGTGCCAGTCGTCCACGCTGCCCGGCCTGCGCAGGCCGTCGTGCTTCTCCTTCCTGCGGCGCTCGGCGAACCCGACCTCGTAGGACTGCCAGACCGCCCGGGCCTCCTCCAGTTCGTCCAGTGCGGCCACGAGCCGCGCCGGGTCGACGGAGCGGTCCTCGGGATCGAATCCGGCACGTGAGCACAGATGGTCCCAGGTAGCCCTGTGCCCGTACGGAGCGAACCGCTCGAGGCACTTGCGCAGCGAGTAGCGCCGCAGTGCCAGGTCGCACCGTGGATCTCGGACCTGTCTCGCCAGACTTCGGAAACCGGCCATCGTCCTGCACCTCCGTCACACCTGCACCTGTAATCCGGTCACTTCGGCGTCGTCGAACGGACGTCGTCGAATAGACGTATCGACACGCGGATCGGCTCCATCTTTTTTCGACGGCCCCCGGCGGGCGGTCACGGGACGGCCGTCGGTCGGCCGTGGTGAGTCACCGGTCAACTCCCGTGTCCGATGATTCAGTTGTGGTCCCGCGTGGTCATCCCCGGCGCCCCCGCGACGGAAAGTGACGCATGATCACTTTCCGTCGCGGGGGCGCCGGGGGCGGCGTTCCGCCCCGTCCCCGCCGGGAGGAGCCCCGTGCCGCGACGTGCCGCGCGTACCCCTCGACAGTCTGAGAACTCCCCACCGCCTCCACGGGTTCCTGAAGAACGCGGCGTTATGCGCGCCGATCGCCTCCCCGATCGCCCCGCTGTCCCCGGCGGACGCGGCCGAGGCGGCATCGCCGCAGGTGGCAGAGGTGAACGAGAGGCGGGTGGTGGCGTTCGGTCCGCTCGGGAGGCGGACGTCCGCGCGTCAGGGGTACAGCAGGTGCTCCCGGCGCATCCGCCGGAACGCCGCCAGTTCGTCCCGCCAGCCGGCCACGACCTCGTCCGTGTCCGCGCCCGCGTCGATCATCGTGCGCACGCGCGTGGAGCCGGTCAGCTTGTCGATCCAGTGGTCCGGCCGCCAGGCGAATCCGCTCCACGCCCGCTTGGCGGTGACCAGCAGCCCCACTCCGGTGCGTACCGGATCGAACGCGTCACGGTCGTGCACATGGAGCTGCACGCCCCCGACGGTCCTCCCCTGGAACTTGGAGAACGTGGGCGCGAAGTAGGCCTCACGGAACCGCACACCCGCCAGGCCGAGCCCGTTCGCCTCGGCCGCCCAGCGTCCGTCGATCCCCTCCGCGCCCAGCAGCTCGAACGGCCGGGTGGTCCCGCGCCCCTCGGACAGGTTGGTCCCCTCGAAGAGGCACGTCCCCGCGTACACCAGGGCCGTCTCGGGCGTCGGCATGTTGGGGCTGGGCGGTACCCACGGCAGCCCCGAGGCGTCGTAGAAGTCGGACCGCCGCCAGCCCGACATCCGTACCGTCTCCAGCCGCACCGGATCGGCCAGGAACTCCGCGTTGAACAACCGCGCCAGCTCCGCCACCGTCATCCCGTGCGCCTGCGAGATCGGCTGCCGCCCGACGAACGTCGCGAACTCCGGGTGCAGCACGGGCCCCAGCGCCGCCCGTCCGGTCACCGGGTTCGGCCGGTCGAGGACGACGAACCGCTTGTCCGCGAGCCGTGCCGCCTCCATGCAGTCGTAGAGCGTCCAGATGTAGGTGTAGAAGCGGGCGCCCACGTCCTGGATGTCGAAGACGACCGTGTCGACGCCGGACGCGGTGAAGACGTCGGCGAGGGGCCGGCCGCTCTTCAGGTACGTGTCGTAGACGGGCAGGCCGGTCGCCGGGTCGTCGTGGCGGCCCTCGGAGCCGCCCGCCTGCGCGGTGCCCCGGAAGCCGTGCTCGGGTCCGAACACGGCGGTCAGGTCCACACGGCCGTCGGCGTGCATGACGTCGACGATGTGCCGTACGTCCCGGGTGATGCCCGTCGGGTTGGTGACCACGCCGACGCGTCGGCCGTCGAGCAGCGCGTAACCGTCCGCCGCGAGCCGCTCGAAGCCGGTGCGCAGCCTCCGGCCCGCGGCGGGGGCCCGTCCGGGGACCGCGTGCGCCGGGACGGTGGTGGCCGCGGCGGCCGAGAGGGCGGCCGTGGTGGTGGCGAGCAGGCTCCGTCTGGACAGCTTCATACCGTGACCTCCGTGATCGCTGCGGGTGTCATGCTCACGCACGTTAACGCGCGTGAACCGCGCCGGGAACGAGCCGGGCCCGGCCGGTTCGCGTCTTCTTCTTCCGCCCGGCATACCGACCGGTTAGTCTGACGTGATGCGAGCGGCGTGACGGCGGCAACGCGGCGCGTCACCGCCGCGGCCGGGCCGGGAGCGCCGAGATCGCCGGAATCACCGGGAAGCAGAGCCGGCCGGGCAGGCGGTCGGCCGGTCGCGTCGAAGGAGTCCGATGGTGGAAGCCGTGCAGGGTGCGAAGGTGGTCGTCACGGGCGCCGGGGGCGGTATCGGGGCGGCGCTCGCCCGCCGCTTCGCCGACCAGGGAGCCGAGGTCGTCGTCAACGACCTGGACGCCGACCGCGTCAAGGCCGTGGCCGAGGAGATCGGCGGCATCGCGGTCCCGGGCGACGCGTCCCGCGTCGTCCCCGAGGCCTTGGACGCGCTCGGCGGCAGGATCGACGTCTACTGCGCCAACGCGGGCGTCGGCCGTGACGGAGGGGAGCCCGGCGAGCCGCTCGACGAACAGGGCTGGGCGCTCTCCTGGGACGTCAACGTCATGGCCCACGTCCGCGCGGCGCACGCGCTGCTCCCCGACTGGCTGGAACGCGGCAGCGGCCGTTTCGTCTCCACCGTCTCCGCCGCCGGACTGCTCACCATGATCGGCACCGCCCCCTACAGCGTCACCAAGCACGGCGCCTACGCCTTCGCCGAATGGCTCTCCCTGACGTACCGCCACCGTGGTGTGAAGGTCCACGCGATCTGCCCGCAGGGCGTGCGCACCGACATGCTCACCGACAGCGGCAGCGCGGGCGAGCTGGTGCTCAAGCCGACCGCGATCGAGCCCGAGGACGTGGCGGAGGCCCTGTTCCGCGGCATCGAGGAGGACCGCTTCCTGATCCTGCCGCACCCCGAGGTCGCCGAGTACTACCGGGCCCGCGGCGCCGACCCGGAGCGCTGGCTCGGCGGCATGAACCGCATCCAGCGGCACTGGGAGGCCACCCGGTGAGCCGCCGGGCCGGTCACGACCGGCCATGACCGCACACGAGCCCGCGCGGCGGCCGGAGATCCTGCCCGACGCGCCGCGGACGGCAGGTGGGAGGATCCCCGTCGGGGAACCGTTTTCCCCGACGCGGGACGGCCGGCGGCGCCGGCCGGCGACAGCGACCAGCGACGACGAACAGCGACAACGACACGGAAGGCAGGTGGCGGCAGTGCCCAGGACGACGGACGGTGACGGGCCCCCGGTGCCGCAGCGGCTCCTGGCCGCCGCCACCCGGCTCTTCGCCGAGCAGGGTTACGACCGCACCTCCGTACAGGAGATCGTCGAGGCGGCCGGTGTCACCAAGGG
Source organism: Streptomyces sp. NPDC004051 (assembly GCF_053604275.1). Taxonomy (NCBI): domain Bacteria; kingdom Bacillati; phylum Actinomycetota; class Actinomycetes; order Kitasatosporales; family Streptomycetaceae; genus Streptomyces; species Streptomyces sp. NPDC004051. The sequence goes on from NZ_JBSGHG010000038.1 coordinate 38,680, forward strand.
CGCGCTCTACCACTACTTCGGCTCCAAGGACGACCTGCTGCACGAGGTCTACGCGCGTGTGCTGCGCGTCCAGCAGGAACGCCTGGACTCCTACGCGAACGCCGACGAGCCGATCGAGAAGCGCCTGCGCGGCGCCGCGGCCGACGTGGTCGTCACGACGATCGAGAACCTGGACGACGCGTCGATCTTCTTCCGCTCCATGCACCACCTGAGCCCGGAGAAGAACAAGCAGGTACGGGCCGAGCGCCGCCGCTACCACGAGCGCTTCCGCGCCCTGATCGAGGAGGGCCAGGCGGCGGGCGTGTTCTCCACCGCGACCCCGGCCGACCTGGTGGTGGACTACCACTTCGGCTCCGTGCACCACCTGTCGACCTGGTACCGCCCCGACGGGCCCCTCACGCCGCAGCAGGTCGCCGATCACCTCGCCGACCTGCTGCTGCGCGCACTCCGCCCCTGAGGTCCCGGAGCTTCCTGCCTACAGGTACTTCTTCAGCTCCCGGCGCGCCAGCGACCGCTGGTGCACCTCGTCCGGGCCGTCGGCGATCATCAGCGTGCGGGCGCCGGCGTACAGCTCGGCCAGCGGGAAGTCCTGGCTGACCCCGCCGGCCCCGTACAGCTGGATGGCCCGGTCGAGGATGCCGACGACCGTGCGCGGGGTGGCGATCTTGATGGCCTGGATCTCGGTGTGGGCACCCCGGTTGCCCACGGTGTCCATCATCCAGGCCGTCTTCAGCACCAGCAGCCGCAGCTGCTCGACCGCGACCCGCGCGTCCGCGATCCAGTTCTGCACCACGCCCTGCTGGGCCAGTGGCTTGCCGAAGGCGTCACGGGACACGGCCCGCCGGCACATCAGCTCGATCGCCCGCTCGGCCATGCCGATCAACCGCATGCAGTGGTGGATCCGGCCGGGACCGAGCCGCGCCTGGGCGATGGCGAAACCGCCGCCCTGCTCACCGATCAGGTTCGCCGCCGGCACGCGCGCGCGGTCGAAGACCACCTCGGCGTGGCCGCCGTGGGAGTGGTCCTCGTAACCGAACACCTGCATGGCGCGCTCGATCGTGACGCCGGGCGTGTCACGGGGCACGAGGATCATCGACTGCTGGCGGCGGATGTCCGCCCCGTCCGGGTCGGTCTTGCCCATCACGATGAAGATCCTGCAGTCCGGGTGCATCGCCCCGGAGATGTACCACTTGCGGCCCGTGACGATGTACGAGTCGCCGTCCCGCTCGATGTGCGTGGTGATGTTGGTGGCGTCCGAGGAGGCCACCTCCGGCTCGGTCATCGCGAACGCCGAGCGGATCTCCCCCGCCAGCAGGGGCTCCAGCCACTGCTTCTTCTGCTGCTCGTCGCCGAACTGGGCCAGCACCTCCATGTTGCCGGTGTCGGGCGCCGCGCAGTTGGTGGCGGTGGGCGCCAGCTGCGGGGAACGGCCCGTGATCTCGGCGAGCGGGGCGTACTGGAGGTTGGTGAGGCCGGCGCCGTACGCGGAGTCGGGCAGGAACAGGTTCCACAGCCCCTGCCGGCGGGCCTCGGCCTTGAGGTCCTCCACCACGGGGACGGGGTCCCAGGGCGAGGCCAGCCCGGCGCGCTGCTCGTGGGCGACCTGCTCGGCCGGGTGGACGTACTCGTCCATGAAGGCGAGCAGCCTGGCGCGCAGCTCCTCGGTGCGCGCGTCGAACGCGAAGTCCATGTCCCGTCAGCCTTCCTGAAGAGTGGTCAGACCGTGCTCGATGAAGACGGGGACCAGATCGCCGATGCGGTCGAAACCGCGGCCGACCGTCTGGCCCAGCGTGTAGCGGTAGTGGATGCCCTCGAGGATCACGGCGAGCTTGAACCAGGCGAACGCCGTGTACCAGGACACCGCGGAGACGTCGCGCCCCGAGCGGGCGGCGTACCGCTCGATCAGTTCGGCGGGTGCCGGATGCCCGGGCGCCTCGGCCGTCGTGGAGACGGGGGAGTCGGGCATGGCCAGCGGCATGCTGTACATCACCAGCAGGCCGAGGTCGGTCAGCGGATCGCCGAGCGTGGACATCTCCCAGTCGAGGATCGCCTTGATCTCGTCGTCGTCCTCGCCGATCAGGACGTTGTCGAGGCGGTAGTCACCGTGCACCACGGCCGGCGCGGGGGAGCGGGGCAGCCTCCGCCCCAGCGCGGCGTGCAGTTCGTCGATCCCGGCCAGCTCCCGGTCGCGGGAGGCGTCCAACTGCTTGCCCCAGCGCCGCAGCTGCCGGTCCAGGAAGCCCTCGGGGCGGCCGAAGTCGGCCAGGCCCACCTCGCCGGGGTCCACCGCGTGCAGGTCGACGAGCGTGTCCACCAGGCCGAGCACGGCCCGGCGGGTGCGCTCCGGCCCCAGCGGCGCCAGCTGGTCCGCCGTCCGGTACGGGACGCCGTCGACGAACTCCATGACGTAGAAGGGCGCCCCGAGCACCTCCTCGTCCTCGCACAGCAGCTCGGTGCGGGGCACCGGCACGGCGGTCGGGTGCAGCGCGCTGATCACCCGGTGCTCACGCCTCATGTCGTGCGCGGTGGCCAGCACGTGCCCGAGCGGTGGGCGCCGCACCACCCACCGCGCGGTGCCGTCGGAGAGCGCGTAGGTGAGGTTCGACCGGCCGCCCTCGATCAGCCGGCCGGAGAGCGGGCCGTTCACCAGCCCGGGGCGCTCCCGCTCGAGCAGGGCACTCAGCCGGTCGAGATCCAGTCCGGGCGGGTGGTCGGGGCTCATTCTCGCTCCTACGGGCAGGTGACGGTACCCGACACATGATGCCGACCGGTCGGTATGTCGTCCAGGGGGTGAGCGAAACGTGACCGGATCCACGCCTCCTCCACCGCACGCGCACACGACGCACCCGTTCGGCCATTCGGCTTGCACGACGGGAGACGACGCCGGAGGGTCTACTCCATGAAAGCGATCACTTATGCGCGATACGGCGGCCCCGAGGTGCTCGAGTACGGGGAGGTCGACGACCCCCGGGTCGGCCCGGACTCGGTCCTCGTGAAGGTGCGGGCGGCGGCCGTCAACCCCGTCGACTGGAAGTGCCGCGAGGGCTATCTCGACCCGGTCCTGGCCCCGGTGTTCCCGGTGATCCCCGGCTGGGACGTCTCGGGTGTGGTCGTACGGCCCGGCGCCGCGGTCCCCGAGTTCGCCGCGGGCGACGAGGTCATCGGCTATGTGCGCGAGGACTTCCTCTCCCGCGGCACCTTCGCCGAGTACGTGGCCGCCCCGGTGCGGGCCCTCGCGCGCAAGCCGCGCAACCTGTCCTTCGAGGAAGCCGCCGGACTGCCCCTCGCCGGACTCACCGCCTACCAGGTGCTGTACAGGGCCCTCGAGGTGAAACGGGCCGAGACCGTCCTGGTGCACGCCGCGGCCGGCGGCGTCGGCTCTTTCGCCGTCCAGCTCGCCGTACACCTCGGCGCCCGGGTCATCGGTACGGCGAGCGAGCACAACCACGACTTCGTCCGCGAGCTGGGCGGGGAACCGGTGTCCTACGGCGACGGCCTCGCCGAGCGGGTGCGGGGGCTCGCCCCCGAAGGCGTGGACGCGGTGTTCGACACGGTCGGCGGCGACGCCCTGAAGGTCTCGGCCAACCTCCTGGCCCCCGAGGGCCGGCTCGCGTCGATCGCCGACAACGAGGTGGTGGGCTACGGAGGCCGTTACTGCTTCGTCCGGCCCGATCCCCGGGATCTCGGCCACCTGTCCGAACTGGCGGAACAGGGCGCGGTGAGCGTGCACGTCTCGGAGACGTTCCCGCTGGAACGCACGGCGGACGCCCACCGGCTGAACCAGGAGGGCCGGACCAGGGGCAAGATCGTGGTCACCGTGGGCGGGGAGCCGGAGGACCGGTGAGGCCGCCTTCCGGAAGCCACGTCACCGACCTCGGGGGACCGCGCGCCTAACTCCGGTCCAGCAGGACGAGGGCCGCCCCGGACGCGGCCAGGGCCCCGGTGCAGAGCACCGCCACGGTGAGCCGCCGGGGGGAGGGCGCGGCCGGGGCGGCCGTGGCCGCGAGGGCGTGGATCCGGCGGTGGGCGACCAGGAGGAACCCCAGCCAGCAGGCGCAGCACAGCGCACACAGGATCACCCCGGCGGCCGACACCCCACCCTGCAGCGCCATGCGCACCGCGAGCACGGACGCGACGGTGCACGCGAGGGTCGTACGCCGCCACGCGAGCCGGGTCCGCTCGGGCTGCAGCCCGGGGTCCCGGGGCGCCGGGGCCCCGGCCGGCCCGCTCACCCCCTCCACCCGACGAGCACCACGACGACCATCGCGACGGCGACGACGGCGACGACGAGACTCAGCAGCACCGGGAACCGGGACACCGGCAGGTCCTCACCGCGCCGCATGGCCCGCTCGCAGCGCACCCAGTGGTCGACCGCGCGCAGTGCGCACAGCACCCCGGCGGCGAGCAGCGTCAGCGCGAGCCCGACCCGCCAGCCCCAGCGCAGGTCCGGCAGGAACTGGTCCACCGCGAAGCCGCCGCCGATCAGCGCGAGGGCGGTGCGCAGCCAGGCCAGGAACGTACGCTCATTGGCCAGCGAGAACCGGTAGTCGGGCGTCTCCCCCTCCTGCCGCACGTCCTCGGGCGCGAACCAGAGCCGGACGTTCCGTACGAAGTCGATCACGCCGCGACCCTACCGGGACGCCCTGCCCGGACAGCCCCCTGCCCGGACGGCCCTGAGCCGTTCGTACGCGGCCAGACTGTCCGGTGTCCACGTCCACTCGGTCCGCTCGGTTCCCTTGTCCCCCTCGCCCTCCTTCTCCCCCTTGTTGCCCTTGTCCCCCTTGCTCAGACGCCGCTCCAGCTCCGCCTCGGTCAGGAAGGCGTGCCAGGCCACCTCCTCGGCCTGAGGACGTACGGGCTGCTCGCAGCGGACCTCGTACACCGCGGACCACCAGGTCCGGCCGGCGCCGTCGTCGTACAGGAACTTGAAGAGGTACTCGGGGCGCGGCAGCCCGGACACGCCCAGTTCCTCCTCGGCCTCACGCAGGGCCGCCTCGTCGTAGCTCTCCCCGGCGCCCACGACCCCGCCGACGAACATGTCGTACAGGGAGGGGAAGACCAGCTTGGTCGCGGTGCGGCGGTGCACGAAGATCCGGCCCTCGGCGTCCCTGACCAGGACGAACGCGCAACGGTGCCGCAGTTTCCGGGCATAGGCCTCCCCGCGCGGGGACCGGCCGGTCACCCGGTCCTCCTCGTCCACGATGTCGAGGATCTCGTCGGCGGCACGTGCGGGCCCGTCAGCGGCACTCATGCACCCCATCCAAGCAGGCCCCACCGTCCGCGGCGGGCGCGGCCGCCGCGGACTCCGCCCCGCCGGAGGGGCATGGGCCCGGCCGCCGGATCCCGAGTGACCTGACCGTGACGCCGGTTGACGCGTGTAACGACCCGGGCGCCCTTGACGTCAACTGTTGGCTGCCGGTTTGCTGTCCGTGATCGACCCATGGCTATCGGCAGCCGACCACTGCCGTACCGACCGACCGTCCGTCCGACATGGGCCGAGCCACGAGAAGAGCGCGTGAGGAAGTCCGCGGTGTCCCCACCCCCGCCTCCCCTCGGCCGTGCCCGCAGACGCGCGGCACAGGCCTTCGACGAGGCCCTCGACGACGAGGAACTCGTCGCCGCGCGGGCCGCGCTGGCGCAAGGCCGGTGGCAGAACGCCCGCTCACTGCTCGTCCGTACGGGGGACGACTGGGACCGCCGCGGCCACCGGATCACCGTGCTCGCCCGGGAGCCCTCCTGCGCCGCCTGGGTCCGCGACTGGCTGCTCGCCGAGCCCGACTCCGGGAACGCGTCGGTCCTGCTCGCCCTGGCCGGGGTGAGGCGCGCCCTGCGCGGCAAGGAGAAGGCGGACCGCGCGCGCGAGGCGTGCCACCAGGCGGCCGCGGCGTTACCCGCCGACCCCACCCCGTGGCTCGGTCTGCTGCTGCTGGAGTGCGCCCGGGGCGCCGAGGGCGAGGTGGTGCGGACCTTCGAACAGGTCCGCACCCGGTACGCGGACCACCACCACGCCCACCACCTGGTGGTCGCCTGGCTCGCCGAACGCCGCGTGGAGACGGGCCCGGACCCGCTGCACGAGGTCTACGACTTCGCCAACTGGTCCGCCGAACAGGCGCCCGCCGACTCCCCCCTGGCGATGCTGCCGGTCATCGCGCACGCCGAGCGCTACCGCGCACTCGCCGCCGCCGGCCACGAGCGCGCCGACCCGGCCACCTCCGGCCACTGGGTGGGCCGCCGTGCCCGGCAGGTGATGAAGGCCGCCTTCGACTGGTGGCTGGAGTGGGAGCACGAAGGCCATCCGCGCCGCCTGATCGACCTGAACTTCCTCGCCCACGCCAAGGTCTGCGAGGGCCGGGGCGCCGAGGCCGCCGCCCTGTTCCACCGCATCGGCGACAAGGCCACCCCGGCCCCCTGGTCGTACCCCGACCGCGACCCGCTCACCGCCTTCCGCGCCGCACGGGCCGCCGCCCTCGGCACCGGATGAACCCGCACGAGCCCGATCCGGCCCGACCACCACGCCCGACAACCGCGCGACCACCACGCCCGACCACCACTTCCGACCCAAGGACGGTCTTCCGATGACCACGGACAGTTCGAGCCCGAGCAGAGCCGCAGCGGACGGCATCAGCACCTTCAAGGGCCAGGAGCGCGCCCTGCGCGCCGACCGCCTCGGCACGGGCGGCCTGCTGCTCTCGGTACTCGCCGCGACCGCCCCGCTCATGGTGGTCGCGGGTGTCATGCCCACCACATTCGCGGTGATGGGCATCGTCGGCCAGCCCCTGCTCTTCGTGGTCCTCGGCACCGTGCTGGTGCTGTTCAGCCTCGGCTACGCCGAGATGAGCCGGCACGTCCACAACGCCGGCGCCTTCTACGCGTACATCTCCCGCGGCCTCGGCGGCACCGCCGGCGCGGGCGCCGCCATGGTCGCGCTGGTCGCCTACAACGCGCTCCAGGTCGGCATCTACGGCATCTTCGGCTTCGAGGTCTCCGGGCTCTTCGCCACCTACGCCGACCTGGAGGTCGCCTGGTGGATACCGGCGCTCGCGGCCGCGGTCGCCGTCGGCGCGCTGGGCTGGTTGAAGATCGACGTCAACGCGCGCGTGCTCGGCGTCCTGCTGGTCATCGAGGTGCTCCTGGTCGTCGTCTTCGACATCGCCGCCATCGCCGACCCCGGCAAGGAAGGGCTGTCCCTGCACGCCTTCGACCCGGACACCCTCACCGGCGCCGGCGTGGGCACCGCCCTGTGCTTCTGCATCGCCGCCTTCCTCGGCTTCGAACAGGCCCCGGTCTACGCGGAGGAGACCAGCCGGCCGCACATCCTGGTGCCCCGGGTGATGTTCCTCGCGGTCACCGGCGTCGCCGTCTTCTTCGCGATCAGCAGCTGGGCGCTCACCGTGGCCACCGGCCCCGCCGACATCGTCGCCACCTCGCAGGAGCAGAGCGCGGGACTGCTCTTCCACCTGACCGAGGCCCGGCTCGGCGGAACCTTCACGGACGTCCTGCACGTCCTCTTCGTGACCGGCATGTTCGCCGCACTGCTCAGCTTCCACAACGTCGTCGCCCGGTACGCCTTCGCCATGGGCCGCGAGGGCCTACTGCCCGGCGCCTTCGGCCGCACCACCGGCACCAGCGGAGCCCCCGGCACCGGTTCGCTGCTCCAGACGGGCATCGCCGTGGTGCTCGTCCTCGTCTTCGCACTCACCGACGACAAACCGACCGGCGACCCGACCGCGCCCGTCCTGCACCTGTTCACCTGGGGCGGCAACATCGGCGCCCTCGGCGTGATCGTGCTGATGGCGATCGCCTCGCTGTCCGTCGTCGTCTTCTTCGTCCGCCGCGGCGCCGCCGGCGCCCAGGCCTGGCGGCTGGTCACCTCGGCGCTGGCGGGTCTCGCCCTGGTCGTGATCGCCGGCTACACCGTCAAGGACTTCGACGTGCTCGTCGGGGCCGGCCCCGGCTCCGCGCTGAGCCGGCTGCTGCCGGGCGTCATCGGGCTGGCCCTCGTCGCCGGCCTGGTCCAGGGCCTGGTCCTGCGCGCCCGCGCCCCCGAGGTCCACGCCCGCATCGGGCTCGGCAACGAGGCCTTCCAACTGGACAAGGAGGCCGAACGCGGCGCATAGGACGGGCGGGCGACGTACGTCCGAGGAAACGCGTCGGCCCCGGCGGGTCCGTGGACCCGCCGGGGCCGTGCCAGGAAGGCGGTGGCCGAAAGGGCTCAGGAGGCGAAGTCCAGCAGCACCTTGCAGGACCGGCTCCGGTCCGCGGCGAGCGTGAACGCCGACTCCGCGTCCCGTACCGGCACGACCGCGCTGACCAGGTCGTCGAACGACGGCTCGGCCGCGAGCAGGTCGAGCGCCGCGTCGAACTCGGTGTCGAAGCGGAACGCCCCGCGCAGCTCGATCTCCCGGCTCACCACCAGGTTGCCCGCGAACGGGCTCTGCCCCGCCGGGAGCATGCCGAGCTGCACGACGACCCCGCTCCGCCGCACGCGCTGCAGACAGGCTTCCAGCCCCGCCGCCACGCCGGACGCCTCGATCGCCACGTCCACCTCCGCCGGCCACCCGGCGTCGTCCGGGTCGTCGGCGCGCACGAGGGTGTCGGCGCCCGCGGCCCGCGCGTACTCCAGCGCCTTCGGCAGCAGATCGGTGACGGTCACCTTCGCCGCCCCGGCCGCCTTCGCCGCCGCCACGACCAGGCAGCCGATGGGCCCGGCCCCGGTGACCAGCACATGGCGGCCGGCCACCTCCCCGGCCCGTCGCACCGCGTGCAGGGCGACGGACAGCGGCTCGGCGAGAGCCGCCCGCCGCAGCTCCAGCCCGGCGGGAAGCGGGCGCAGCTGCTCGGCGGGGACGACGATCCGCGCCGCGAAACCGCCCTGCACGTGCGGGAAGCGCGCCGCGCTGCCCAGGTACCGGGTGTCCCGGCACACGTTGCGCCGCCCGTCCACGCACTCGGGGCACACCCCGCACGGGGTGGCCGGGTGCACGGCGACGGCCGTGCCGGCGGCCGGACCCGAGGCCCCGTCACCGTACGAGACGACGGTGCCGACGACCTCGTGCCCGAGCAGCATCGGCTCCCGGAGCCGGAAGTCGCCCACCCCGCCGTGCCGCCAGTAGTGCAGGTCGGAACCGCACACCCCGCCGTACCGGACGGCGACCAGCGCCTGCCCCGGGCCGGGAGCCGGCACCGCCTGCTCCTCGACCCGCAGGTCGCCCTGACCGTGAATCACACAACCGAGCATCTCCGCCACCTCTTTCACAGCACGCTCGTCATGCCGCCGTCGACGTACAGCACCTGCCCGCCGACGAAGTCGGCCGCGGGAGAGGCGAGGAACAGCAGCCCGCCCACCAGGTCCTCGGTACGCCCCCAGCGCCCGGCGGGCGTCCGCCCCCGCACCCAGGAGCTGAACTCCTCGTTCTGCACCAGCGGTTCGGTCAGCTCGGTCTCGATGTAGCCGGGGCCGAGCCCGTTGACCTGGACCCCGTGCGGGCCCCAGTCCGCGCACATGCCCTTGGTGAGCATCTTCAGCGCGCCCTTGGTGGCCGCGTACGGCGCGATGCCGGGGCGGACCACCTCGCTCTGCAGCGAGCAGATGTTGATGATCTTCCCGTGGCCGCGTTCCGTCATCCCGCGGGCGACCTCCCGGCCGACCAGGAACGCGCTGGTGAGGTTGGTGTCGAGGATGCGGTGCCAGTCGGCGTCGGTGAACTCGAGCAGCGGGGCGCGCACCTGCATGCCCGCGTTGTTGACCAGGATGTCGAGCGGGCCCACCCGCTCCTCCACGTCCGCGATGCCCGAGGCCACCGAGGAGCTGTCGGTCACGTCGAACACGGCCGTGTGGACGTCGCCCGGCAGTTCGGCCGCGACCTCGGCGAGGCGTTCGCCGTCCCGCCCGTTGAGCACGACCCTGCAGCCCGCCTCGAGCAGTCCGCGGGCGAGAGCGAGTCCGATGCCCCGGCTGGATCCGGTCACCAGGGCCGTGCGGCCGCTGATGTCGAACAGGGAATGAGCCGTCATTTCTCCGTACCCCTATATGACGAGCGAGAGCAGCAGGACCAGACCACCGGCGACCACCGAGATGATCGTCTCCATGACCGACCACGTCTTGATGGTCTGGCCGACGCTCAGGCCGAAGTACTCCTTCACCAGCCAGAAGCCGGCGTCGTTGACGTGGCTGAAGAAGATCGAGCCGGCGCCGATGGCGAGGACCAGCAGGGCGGCGTGCGTGGTCGACAGGTCGGCCGCGAGCGGCGCGACGAGGCCGGCCGCCGAGATGGTGGCCACGGTCGCCGAACCGGTCGCCAGCCGGATCGCCACCGCGATCAGCCAGCCCAGCAGCAGCGTCGGGATCGACCAGTCCTTGGAGATGTCCATGATCATCTGGCCCACGCCGGAGTCGATCAGCGTCTGCTTGAAGCCGCCGCCCGCGCCGACGATCAGCAGCATGCCCGCGATCGGGGCGAGCCCCTTCTCGACCAGCTGCGAGATCCGGTCCTTGCTGAACCCGGCGGGCATGCCCAGCGTGAAGATGCCGACGAGCACGGAGAGGAGCAGGGCCATCATCGGGGAGCCGATGACGTTGAAGACGCGCTGGACGCCGTTCTCCGGGTCGTCGATGACGATCTCGACCAGGGCCCTGCCCAGCATCAGCACGACCGGCAGCAGGATGGTGAACAGGGTCGGCCCGAAGCCGGGGCGCTTCTCCAGATCCTCGGAGGCGCGCTGGGGGATCATCCGGTCGGGAACCTGGGCGTCCACCCAGCGGTCGGCGTACTTGGCGAACAGCGGACCGGCGATGACCACCGTCGGGATGGCGATGAGCACACCGAGCGCCAGCGTCACACCGAGGTTGGCGCTGAGCGCGTCGATGGCGACCAGCGGGCCGGGGTGCGGCGGGACCAGACCGTGCATCACGGACAGACCGGCGAGCGCCGGGATACCGATGCGCATCAGGGAGAAGTTGCCGCGCTTGGCGACTATCAGCACGACCGGGATCAGCAGGACGACGCCGACCTCGAAGAACAGCGGCAGACCGATCACCGAGGCGATCAGCACCATGGCCCAGGGCATGGTGCGGCCCTTCGCCTTGGCGAGGATGGTGTCGACGATCTGGTCGGCACCACCGGAGTCGGCGAGCATCTTGCCCAGGATCGCCCCGAGTGCGATGAGCACGCCGACACCGGCGACGGTGGAGCCGAGTCCGGCACTGAAGCTGGAGATGGCCTTGTCCAGCGGCGCCCCTGCGAACGCGCCGAGCGCCAGTGACCCGATGGTCAGTGCCAGGAAGGCGTGCAACTTGTACTTGGTGATGAGCAGGACGATGACGGCGATGCCCGCCAGGACGGCGATGCCCAGCTGAGCGTGGCCGGCCGAGGTGATCGGCTCGGGTACGTCCGCTGCCAGCATCTCGACACTGAGTCTGGTCACGGTGGATCCCTTGTCAGTACGGGGAGTTGGAGAAAAAACCGGGGCGACGGGGGCGCGCCCCGGGGGAATGTGGGGTCCGGGGCGGGACCTACGGAGCCGGCTCGGAGAGGCCCTCGAGGGCGGTGAGCGCCCGCTCGGTGATCTCCTGCGGGCTGCCCGTCACGTCCACGGCGATCCCCACCTCGTCCGGCTCCAGCGGCTGGAGCGTGGCGAACTGGGAGTCGAGCAGGGCCGTGGGCATGAAGTGCCCCTCGCGGTGCGACATCCGGTCCTCGATGAGCGCGCGGTCACCGGTGAGGTGCACGAAGACCACGCCGGGCGCGGCGGCCCGCAGCCGGTCGCGGTACGAGCGCTTCAGCGCCGAGCAGCTGACGACCCCTCCGAGACCGACCCGCCCGCGGGCCCAGCCGCCGATGGCGTCCAGCCAGGGCAGTCGGTCCTCGTCGGTGAGCGGGGTACCGGCCGACATCTTGGCGATGTTTGCTTCCGGGTGGAACTCGTCGGCCTCGGCGTACGGGACGTCGAGCCGGGCCGCGAGCAGGGGACCGATGGTGGTCTTGCCGGTGCCGGCGACGCCCATGACCACGACGACATGGGGGGTGTTCATCGCTGCCTCACTGTCTTATGTCTTCGTTGACACGTGATGTCGGGGCAACTGAAACCTATTGGTAAGACAAATACAAGAGCGTGTGACGCAAACGTCTGACTTTTCGCTTCTGTGATCCGCCCCGTACTCTGTGTCCATGAGCGCAACGGGCCGGGGACTGCACGGCCGTGTACTGGACACCCTCGGCCCCGAGATCACCGCAGGCGAATACCCGCCGGGCAGCGTCCTGCGCACCGACGAGCTCGCACAGCGCTTCGACGTGTCGCGCTCCGTGATGCGCGAGGTGGTCCGCGTGCTGGAGTCCATGCACCTGGTCGAGTCCCGGCGCCGCGTCGGCGTGACGGTCCTCCCGACCTGCGAGTGGAACGTCTACGATCCCCAGGTCATCCGCTGGCGCCTGGCCGGCGCGGACCGCCCCCGGCAACTGCGCTCCCTCACGGTGCTGCGCTCGGCGATCGAACCGGTCGCGGCGGGCCTGGCCGCCCGCCATGCCACCGCCGAGCAGTGCGCCGAGCTCACCGAGTGCGCCATCGGCATGGTCGCCAACTCGCGTGGTCACAAGCTGGATGCGTACCTCGTCCACGACATGGCCTTCCACCGCGTGATCCTCACCGCGTCCGGCAACGAGATGTTCGCCCGCCTCGGCGACGTCGTCGCCGAGGTGCTGGCCGGCCGCACGCACCACGACGTGATGTTCGACGACCCCGACCCGGCCGCCGTCACCCTGCACGTCCAGGTCGCCGAGGCGGTCCGCGAGCGCGACGCCGCCCGCGCGGAGGAGCTGACCCGTCAGATCACGGTCGGCGCACTCGAGGAACTGGACATCCTGGCACCCTGAGTGACGTCAGCTCAGGAAATCCCCGTCGACGTACACCCACGCCCCGCCGACCCGCTCGAACCGGCTGCGCTCGTGCAGTGAGCCACCCCGGTAGGACGCCCGGAAGGTCACCGTCCCGGTGGAGTGGAAGGCGGACCCGCCGTCGGTGTCCAGGATCTCCAGCCCGGTCCACCGCATCCCCGGATCCAGGTCGACCCGCTCCGGCCGCGTCCGCGGATGCCAGGTCCGCAGCAGGTAACCGGCGTCCAGCCGCACGAAGGCGCAGTACCGCGACCGCATGAGCTTCTCGGCGGTCGGCGCGGCGGCTGTCCCCGCGTGGAAGCGGCCGCAGCACGCCTCGTAGGTCTCGGGGAGCCCGCAGGGGCAGGAACGCGTGGTCATGTCGGCCATTCTGTCCTGTCGCCGTCCCGGCCGATCGGGCGACGACGAAGGGCCCTTGAAGATCAAGGGCCCTTCGTCGTTCTCACTGGTGTCCGAGGGGGGACTTGAACCCCCACGCCCGATAAAGGGCACTAGCACCTCAAGCTAGCGCGTCTGCCATTCCGCCACCCGGACAAGGTGTCTGACGCGCGGGTTTCCCCCGCTGCGACGACGTAAACATTACCAGGCTTTCCGGGGTGGCCGATCACCCCGGTGGGTGCGTTGCCGGGTCTGCTCCGTCCCGGCGTGAACGCCGGGACGGGCCGGGTCCGGTCTTGGGGCGGACGCGTCCAGGGGAGAGGATGAGGGGGACCCACCAGCAGTGACAGCGGGAGGAACCACGTGAGCGTGACGGACACGGCCAAGGGCGTCACCGGCGAGGACGAGGTCGTGGACCTCTGCCGCGACCTGATCCGGATCGACACCAGCAACTACGGCGACCACTCGGGCCCCGGTGAGCGCAAGGCGGCCGAGTACGTCGCCGAGAAGCTCGCCGAGGTGGGCCTGGAACCGCAGATCTTCGAGTCCCACAAGGGCCGCGCCTCCACCGTGGCCCGGATCGAGGGGGAGGACCCCTCGCGGCCCGCGCTGCTGATCCACGGCCACACCGACGTCGTACCGGCCAACGCGGCGGACTGGACCCACCACCCCTTCTCCGGCGAGATCGCCGACGGCTGCGTGTGGGGGCGCGGCGCCGTCGACATGAAGGACATGGACGCGATGACGCTGGCGGTCGTCCGCGAGCGCATGCGCAGCGGACGCAAGCCCCCGCGCGACGTCGTCCTCGCCTTCCTCGCCGACGAGGAGGCCGGCGGCACCTACGGCGCCAAACACCTGGTCCACAAGCACCCCGAGCTGTTCGAGGGCGTCACCGAGGCGATCGGCGAGGTCGGCGGGTTCTCCTTCACCGTCAACGAGAAGCTGCGCCTCTACCTCGTCGAGACCGCCGAGAAGGGCATGCACTGGATGCGGCTCACCGTCGACGGCACGGCGGGCCACGGCTCGATGACCAACGACGACAACGCGATCACCGAACTCAGCGAGGCGGTGGCCCGGCTCGGCCGGCACCAGTGGCCGGTACGGGTCACCAAGACCGTACGGGCCTTCCTGGACGAGCTCTCCGACGCCCTCGGCACCGAGCTCGACCCGGAGAACATGGAGGAGACCCTCCCCAAGCTCGGCGGCATCGCCCGCATGATCGGCACCACGCTGCGCAACTCGGCGGCGCCCACCATGCTCGGCGCCGGCTACAAGGTCAACGTCATCCCCGGCCAGGCCACCGCCCACGTCGACGGCCGCTTCCTGCCCGGGTACGAGGAGGAGTTCCTGGCCGACCTGGACCGCATCCTCGGCCCGCGGGTGCGGCGGGAGGACGTGCACGCCGACAAGGCGCTGGAGACCGACTTCGACGGCCGGCTCGTCGACGCCATGCAGCTGGCGCTCGGCGCCGAGGACCCGATCGCGCGGGCGGTGCCGTACATGCTCTCCGGCGGCACCGACGCGAAGTCCTTCGACGACCTCGGGATCCGCTGCTTCGGCTTCGCCCCGCTGAAGCTGCCGCCGGAGCTGGACTTCGCCGGCATGTTCCACGGGGTCGACGAGCGGGTGCCGGTGGACGGCCTGAAATTCGGCGTGCGGGTGCTCGACCGGTTCCTGGACGCCTCCTGAGGTGTTCCGGACGATTCCAACAATCGTGCAGACGTGCGGAGTTGACCGGGAAGAGTGAATGCGACGATAAGCTCGTAGCCTCATTACTCCTTCCTCGTTACCCGTGATGTGATCCGCGACTTGGGATCGCATTGCCAACGAGGAGGAACAATGATCAAGAAGGTCGTCGCCGTCGCCGCCGCCACCGGTGGACTGGTTCTCGCGGGTGCGGGCATGGCCGCCGCCGACTCCGGTGCCCAGGGTGCCGCCGTGAACTCCCCGGGTGTCCTCTCGGGCAACGTCGTCCAGGCCCCGGTGCACGTCCCGGTGAACGTCTGCGGCAACACCGTCTCCGTGATCGGGCTGCTGAACCCCGCCGTCGGCAACGTCTGCGTCAACCAGTGACGTTGTGCCTGGCCCCTTAGGGCAAGCATTTTCCCGTGTCTGAGCTCGTCGGCCCCGGGGCGCGCGCCATGCGCTCCGGGGCCGACCGGTCTCGCAGAACGTCGCAACACCGGGAATCCGACGGACGGAATTCCCGGCACGAGGTCGAAGGCAGGAATTTCAGCTATGCGACAGGTCACCCGCAAGGGCCTGATGACCGTGGCCGCCGCCACCGGCGTGATCGCCGCCACCGGCGTGATCGCCGCCGCGGGCGGGATCGCCCACGCCGACTCCGGCGCGCAGGGCGCCGCCGCGGGTTCGCCCGGCGTGCTCTCCGGCAACACGGTGCAGGTGCCGGTGCACGCGCCGGTCAACGTCTGCGGCAACACCGTCGACGTCGTCGGCGTCCTCAACCCGGCCGTGGGCAACTCCTGCGTCCATCAGGGCGGCACCACCGCGGCCGACCAGGGAGAGTCCGGCCACCAGGACGAGTCCGGCAAGCACCGTGACTCCGGCGGCCACGACGGTGCGCACGCCGACGGACGCGCCACCGGCTCGCCCGGTGTGCTCTCCGGCAACCAGATCCAGGTCCCGGTGCACATCCCGGTGAACGTCTGCGGCAACAGCGTCGACGTCATCGGCGCCGGCAACGTCGCCACGGGCAACGACTGCGCCGATGATGCCCCGGGCACCCCGGCGGAGCCGGAGCCGCAGGAGGCCGGTGACGAACCGAGCACGCCGCCCGCCCCGCACGACGAGACCCCGGCCGACGCCCCGCCCGGCAGCCAGCGGGGCCCCCGGTCCGTGGCCGTGCCCCAGGCCGACGCGCAGCTCGCCCGGACCGGCAGCGAGCTGCCGCTGGGCCTCGCCCTGCCGGTCGGCGCGGGTGCGCTGCTCGCCGGAGCGGTCCTCTACCGCAAGGCACGGGCCGCCGCGTGACGCAGAGCACGGGGAGCGGGCCCCGCGACCGCGGGGCCCGCTCCCTGGTTGATCTCACAGTTGTCGGCAGGCGGCCAGAGCTCACCAGGTCGCGCGTACCTGGCGGATGATCCGCCGCCGCAACCGCACCTTGCGGCTGCCGTCGTGCAGCAGACTCAGACGGTCCAACTCCCAGTGACCGTACTCCGCGTGGTCCGTCAGCAGACGTGCCGCCTCCTTGCGGGAGACCCCGCGCGGTACGTACACGTGGACAAATTCGTATTCCGGCATCGCATCTATTGTGCGTGCTGGGCCCCGGTACGGATAGCGTCTGCACTATGTCTGATGCTGCGCAGCCCACCGCTGCCGAGGTACGCGCCGCCGCCGAGGCGGTCAAGACCGCGCTCGACCGCCACCTGGCCGCGGTCGAGCGCCGGTCGGGTGAGGACGACCCGGCCGTCTACGAGGCGTTCAACGAGCTGGCCGTGGCCGCTGAGGCGTACGACGAACTGCTCTACGACCGCTACGACGAGGTGACGCCCTTCGAGATCCCCGGTGCGGAGGACGCCCTGCCGCCCTACACCGGACCGGAGGAGCCGAACGCGCTGAGCGTGCTGATCCGTCGCGACTACGCCGTCGTGGAGCCGCAGCGGCTGCTGGCACACGCACAGCGGATCGAGGTGGCGGACGACGAGGAGGGCTCGGGCGCCTCGGACACCGTCCACGGCGCGCTCGGCGTCCTGTTCGGCGAGTTCGAGCCGGACGAGATCGCGTCCCGGCACAAGGACTTCGGCCTGGAGGAGGGGGACTCCACGCTCTGGGTGACGGCAGCGGACGAACCGGCGGAGCCCGGTGAATGGCTGGAGGCCCCCTTCGAGCAGGTGGACCCGGCCCGGGTCGTGTGCCGCTTCGACGTCAGCGCGGTCTTCGACGAGGACCTGGACGACGGCCTCGACGGCCTCGACGACGACCGGGACGAGGGCCTCGAGGTCCGGCCGGTGCGGATTCCGGACGACGAGGACGAGGACGACGACCTGGAGCCCCTGGACGCGGATCGCTGACCGGGTCGGGCCCGGCCCCGGACGCACGGTGACGGCGGTGACACCCTCGGTGTCACCGCCGTCACCGCCGCAGGTGGCGTGAGTCAGCCGGCCGCTGCCGGAAGCTGCGGCGCCAGCAGCACCGGGAGCCGGGTCGTCCGGGGCTTGGCCGCCACCTCCGCCACGGCGCGCGGCAGCGCCTGCTCCACGCCGTGCACCACGGACAGATGGCGGTCCGCCCGGCTGAACGCGGTGTACACCCAGGGCCGGCTCAGCGCCGGAACGGCATCGCCCGGCAGCACCACGACCACCGCGGGCCACCTGCATCCCGCGGCCTGGTGCGCGGTCAGCGCCCAGCCGTGCCGTACGGACTGCTCCACGTGCTCCTGCGGCACGACGACGGCCTCGCCCGCGCAGGACAGGTGCAGGCCGTCGGCGTCGGCCCGCACCACCCGGCCCGGCACCGTGCGGCCCCGGGCGGGGGAGTAGGCGATCCGGTCGCCCGGGTCGAACCCGCCGAAGCGCCCCGGCCCCGGATTGAGCCGCTCCTTCAACGCGGCGTTCAGCGCGCGCGTGCCCACCGCGCCCCCGTGCCCCGGCGTGATCACCTGCGTCTCCTCGGCCGGCACCCCGATCGCGCGCGGCACCGAGTCCACCACGAGCTGCACGGTCCGGTGCACGGCCTCGCCCGCATCCCGCACCGGCACGATGACGACCTCCCTGCCGGGCGCCGCCACCTGGTTCAGCTCACCGACGCCGACACCGGAGACCAGTTCGCCCAGCGGTCCCGGATCCGGCCGCCGGGAGGCGATCTGCGGGCAGACGCGCGCCGCCAGCAGATCGGCGAACACCCGTCCCGGACCGGCGGACCACAGCACCCCCGGGTCCCCGGCCAGCACCAGCCGGGCACCGTCCGGCAGCGACTCCGTGACCAGCGCGGCCGCCTCGACGTCCAGCTGGGGAGCGTCCAGCACGACGAGCAGATCCAGCCGCAGCGCCCCGTCGGCGTCCCGCCCCGGCCCCTCGGCACCGGACAGCAGCCCGGCGACGGTGGCGATGCCGGGACCCTCGGCTCCGGCGTCCTCGGCCGCCCCGGCATCCCCGGTCGCGGCGGCCTCCAGCAGGGCCGCGAACCGGGCGCGCCCGGCCGGACCGTGCGCGGCGGCCCAGGCGCGCAGCCCGAGGCCGTGCGCCGCCCGCAGCAGGGCCGCCGGCTCGGCGAGGGACGCCTGGCCGCCGGTGTGCAGGACGAGGCCGTGGCCGGCGACCGCGCGGATCAGCTCGCCCCCGGAGCCGCCCGCCGAGGCGGCGGCCCGCTCCCACTCCGTGTCCGGGGCGTCCTGCCGGGGCGCGGAGCCGACGAGCCGGGCCAGGCCGTCGGCGAGGCTCTCCTCGGCCATCGCGTACCGCTCCAGCCCCACCAGGACCCTGACGGGCCGCTCCGCGTCCGCTCCGTCCGCTTCCTCCGTACCGGCCTGGCTCTCCCCGGACCCGGCCCCGGAACCGATCCGCCGCGGTGCGGAGGCGCCCGCCTCCGGCACCGGGTCCTGGAAGACGAGGACGTCGCCGTCCGAGATCGCGTCCCGCACGGCCCCCTCGGAATCCGGCACCCCCTGCTGCCCGAGGGCGGCGGTCAGCACGGACATCTCCAGCGCGGTGTGCCCGGCCGCAGCGGCCTGCTCCAGCAGCCACCCGGTGACGGCCCGCACCCGCCGCGCGTCGTCCGGCCCGGCAGCGGAGCCGAGCAGCGCACGGGCGAACCCGTCCGCCTGCGCGGGCCGCACACCGGTCACCCGCAGCAACTGCCACGGATCGGCGCGCAGGGCTTCCGCGGCCCCCTCGCCCAGCACTCCGGCGGTCTGCACGGCGAGCGTGTCGGGCGCGCCGCCCTGGGCCAGCACCGCGCGTACGGCCGCGACCACCTCGGTGGCGGGGGCCGCCTCGACGGCCACCGGCGGCGCGGGCCGCGCCGGTTCGGGAGCGGGCCGCCGCGGCGCGGGCCCTGCCTCCTCGAACACGGCGGCCACCGGCTTCTCGCCGCTCTCCACGGCCCGCACGGCGGCGAGCAGATCGGCGGCCCGGCCGCTCAGCTTGGCGCCGGCCTCGATCGGCTCCCGCCGCTCCGCCTTCCGCCGCTCGATCCGCTCCCGCTCGGCCCGCTGCGCGAGCAACTCGGCCTCGGCCTCGGACACCTGCCGCCCCTCGGCCGCGTCCCCGCCCTGTCCGGCCGGGCCGGCCTCCGCCCCGGCCCGTTCGGTCCGAGCCGGCTCGTCCGGCGTCCCCGGCTCGACGTCCTCCGCGGTCTCGGACGGCTCCGTGCTCACAGCGTGCTCCAGTCGTGATCGGGATAGCGGTGCACGGGCGCCGACACGTCGTCGAGCGCCCGGCAGATCTCGTCAGGAAGACTAAGCGCCTCCACTGACAGCGCCGCCGAGAGCTGCCGCGCGTTGCGCGCGCCGACGATGGGAGCGGCCACACCCGGCCGGTCCCGCACCCACGCGAGGGCGACCTGGAGCGCGGTCACGGCGAGCCCGTCCGCCGCCGTGGTCACGGCGTCCACGATCCTGCTCGCCGTGTCGTCGAGGTACGGCGCGACGAACGGCGCCATGTGCTCGGAGGCGCCCCGCGAGTCCGGCGGCAGGGCCTCGTTCCGGTACTTGCCGGTCAGTACGCCCCGCCCGAGCGGCGAGGACGGCAGGATCCCGATCCCCGTGTCGACGGCCGCCGGCAGCACCTCCCGCTCCACGCCCCGCTGGAGCAGCGAGTACTCCATCTGGGTACTCGCCAGCCGGGTCCGCACCCCCGGCGCGGCGAGCTGCCAGGTCGCCGCCTTGGCCAGCTGCCAGCCGCAGAAGTTGGACACCCCGGCATAGCGGGCGCGCCCGCTGGCGACGGCGATGTCGAGGGCCTGGAGCGTCTCGTCCAGCGGGGTGGAGGGGTCGTAGGCGTGGACGTGCCACACGTCGACGTGATCGGTGCCGAGACGGGCGAGCGAGGCGTCCAGGGCGGAGAGCAGATGACCGCGCGAGCCGTCGAATCTGCGCTCCGGGTCCGGTACGCTCCCGGCCTTCGTCGAGATGACGAGGTCCCGGCGCGGCACCAGCCCGCCCATGAGCTGCCCGAGCAGGTACTCGGCCTCCCCGTCGCCGTACACGTCAGCGGTGTCGACGAGGGTCCCGCCCGCTTCCCAGAACGTCTTCAAGAGGTCCGCCGCGTCGTGCTCGTCGGTGTCCCGACCCCAGGTCAGGGTCCCGAGACCGATGCGGGACACGCGCAGGCCGGTACGGCCGAGATGCCTCTGCTCCATGAACGCCGAGATTACTGGCCGGCACCTGCGGCGGGGGTACCTGTGGACAACCGTTTTCTCCGAGTTCCCCAGGTCACTCCCGGGCACGGCCTCCCATGGTGCGGCACCGCCCCCGGGCCGGTCGTCGGCGGTATAGGGTCACCGCAAGCGACGTTACCGATGAGTAAGGGGAGAGGGTCATGCAGCTCGGGATCAACCTCGGCTACTGGGGCGCCGGAATGGACTCGGACAACCTCGCCGTGGCGCAGGAGGCCGACCGCCTGGGATACGCGGTCTGCTGGGCCGCCGAGGCCTACGGCTCCGACGCCGCCACCGTGCTCACCTGGGTCGCCGCCCAGACCGAGCGGATCGACGTCGGCTCGGCCATCTTCCAGATCCCGGCCCGCCAGCCCGCGATGACCGCGATGACCGCCGCCACCCTCGACTCCCTCTCCGGCGGCCGGTTCCGCCTCGGTCTCGGCGTGTCCGGCCCGCAGGTCTCCGAGGGCTGGTACGGCGTCAAGTTCGACAAGCCCCTCGCGCGGACCCGCGAGTACGTCGAGATCGTCCGCAAGGCCATGACGCGCGAGCGCCTCTCCCACGACGGTGAGCACTGGACCCTGCCCCTGCCCGGCGGACCGGGCAAGCCCCTCAAGCTCACCGTGCACCCGCAGCGCGAGCACATCCCCCTCTACATCGCCGCGATCGGCCCGAAGAACCTCGAGCAGACCGGTGAGATCGCCGACGGCGCGCTGCTGATCTTCCCCTCCGCCGACCACCTGGAGGAGACCGCCGTCAAGCACATCAGGGCGGGCCGCGAGAAGGCCGGCAAGACCCTCGAGGGCTTCGACGTCTGCCCCACGCTCCCGCTCGCCGTCGGCGACGACAAGGACGTCGCCGCCCTCGCCGACACCTTCCGTCCCTACACCGCGCTGTACGTCGGGGGCATGGGCAGCCGCAAGCAGAACTTCTACAACCAGCTCGCCGGGCGCATGGGCTACGAGCGGGAGGCCGCCGAGATCCAGGACAAGTACCTGTCGGGCGACAAGCAGGGCGCCGCCGCGGCCGTGCCGCACGACCTGATCGACTCCACGACACTGCTCGGCTCCGTGGACCGCATCGCGGACCGGATGAAGGCCTACGCGGCAGCGGGGGTCACCACCCTCACCCTCGCTCCCGCGGGCTTCACGCTCGACGAGCGCCTCGCCTCCCTGCGCGCCGGCACCGAGGCCCTGGAGCGCGCGGGCCTCGCATAAGTCCTGCCCCGGGGTGCCGGGCGCCGCACACGAGGTTTCCGCGGCCGTGGCGGGGGCTCGGGGGGTCTTCCCCGCCACGGCCGTCACCCACCACAACGCCCGGCGGCCCCCTCCGGTTACGCCCCGGGGCCCCCACGTCCGTCCTCCTTTCGGCGGAGTCGTCGGGCACACCTGTTGCCGGGCGCGCCTCCTCGCAATTGACTCGTTCTTCGCGGACCACGGAACCATCCGGCCACGGAACCACCGGGCCACGGAACGCGCGGAATCGTCGTGGAGAGGGGCCCGGATGCTGTCGGCCAAGAGTCTGTTCCAGGAGATCCTCGACGACGACGACTCCTTCGCGCTGTTCTGCTCCATCGCCGCCGGCGGCGAGTCGCAGGGCGGCTGGGAGAACGCCCGGATCGCGGCCCTGGTCCCCGAGAGCCAGCGAGGACTCGCCCCCAAGATCACCAGGCACGGCGCCGACGAGGACAAGCACGGCCGCATCTTCGAGGCCCTGATGAGGAAGCGCGGCGTGCGACCGGTCCCCGTCCCGCCCGAGACCGACTACACCGTCCTCCTCGAGCGGAGCGGCATCGGTCTGGCGCACGACAGGCTCAGGCGCGACGAACCGCTCACCGTCCAGGACATCGTCGTCTACCTCGCGCACAGCCGCGTCACCGAACAGCGCGCCTCCGAGCAGATGGAACTGCTCCGCAAGCACTTCGCCGACCACCCCGAACTCGGCCGCGCCGTCACGATGATCTCCCGCGACGAGGACGACCACCTCGCCTACTGCCACGAGGAACTGCTGCGCCTCGCGCACGCCGGACACGGTCGCGTCATCCAGCGCACCCTGCGCGCGTGCGCGCTCACCGAGATCCGTGTCCACCGCGACGTCAGCCTCGCGGTGATGGCCCGGATGGGAGACATCCTCGGCTGGTCCCGGGCCAGAGGGGCGCTCCTGGCGGCCGGCATCCACGCGGTGTACGCCTACGAGCGCCTGGGCGGCTGGCGCCGCATGGTCTCCCTGAGGATGCCGGAACGCCGCAACGCCCTGGGCGGCCCCGCGAGCAGCGCGTCCGAGTTCGCCTGATCCCCGGGCGGGGCCGCGGCCCGCCCCGCTACATCCACCCGCGCCGCTTGAACAACCGGTACAGGAGCACCTCCAGCCCAACCATCGCCAGGATCACCACCGGATAGGACCACTCCCACCGCAGTTCCGGCATGTGCTCGAAGTTCATGCCGTAGATCCCCGCGAGCATGGTGGGGACCGCGGCCATGGCCGCCCACGCGGAGATCTTCCGCATGTCGTCGTTCTGGCGGACGCTCACCTGGGCCAGATGCGCCGAGAGGATGTCCGAGACCAGCCGGTCCATCCCCTCCACGGAGTCGTTCACCCGTGTGAGGTGATCGTGCACGTCACGGAAGAAGGGGCGCGCCCCCTTGGAGACGAAGGGCACCGCCGCGCCGAACGCGCCCGCCTCCGTCAGCCGCGCCATCGGCGGTGACAGCGGTCCGGTCGCCCGGCGGAACTCCAGGACCTGCCGCTTGAAGGCGTAGATCCGGGACGCGGTGAGCCGGGTGCCGGCGCCCTCCGGTGAGAAGACCTCCGCCTCCAGCTCCTCCAGATCGGTCTGCAGCTCGGTCGCCACGACGAGATAGTGGTCGACGGCGGCGTCGGCGATCGCGTACACCACCGACGTCGGCCCGTTGCCCAGCAGCTCCGGTTCGTGCTCCAGCCGGCTGCGCACGGCGTCCAGCGGGAACCCCTCGCCGTGCCGGACGGTCACCACGAACGAGTCACCCAGGAAGAGCATGATCTCGCCGGCGGAGACGGTGTCGCCGTCCGGCTCGTACTCGACCGGCTTGAGGACCATGAACAGCGAGTCGTCGTACACCTCCAGCTTGGGCCGCTGATGTGCCTTGAGGGCGTCCTCGACCGCGAGCGGATGAAGGCCGAACTCCTGAGAGACCAGGGCGAACTCGTCCGCCGTCGGCTCGTGCAGCCCGATCCAGACGAAACCCTTCGCCGCCCGCGCGTCCTCCAGCGCGCCGGAGAGGTCCTCGGACCCCTCCGTACGGTGTCCGTCCCGGTAGATGGCGCAGTCGACGATCACGGAACGCGTTCTCCTCTCCCCGGCCGGCCGGCCCACCCGGCACAGCACCTGACGGCACACACGTGCGTGCGCCTACCCTGGTCCGCATGCCCACATTGCTCCTGGTCCGGCACGGACGATCCACCGCCAACACGGAGGGGCTGCTCGCCGGCTGGTCGCCCGGCGTCGCCCTGGACGAACGCGGGGTCGCGCAGGCCGCCGCGCTGCCCGGACGACTCGCCGAACTGCCCCTCTCCGAGATCGTCGCCAGCCCTCTCCAGCGCTGCCAGGAGACGATCCGGCCGCTGCTGAGGGCCCGGCCCGGCCTCACCGCGCACACCGACGAGCGCATCGGGGAGTGCCACTACGGCGACTGGACCGGCCGCAAGCTCGCCGAACTGAAGGACGAACCCCTCATGGATGTGGTGCAGGCCCATCCGTCGGCGGCCGCCTTCCCCGGCGGGGAGTCCATGCGCGCCATGCAGACGCGCGCCGCCGAGGCGGTGCGCGAGTGGAACGCGCGCGTGGAACGCGATCACGGCCCCGACGCCGTGTACCTCATGTGCTCGCACGGGGACATCATCAAGTCCCTCGTCGCGGACGCGCTCGGACTCCACCTCGACCTCTTCCAGCGGGTCTCCGTCGAGCCGTGTTCCGTCACCGCGATCCGGTACACACGGCTGCGTCCCTACCTCGTCCGGCTCGGCGACACCGGTGACTTCGCCTCCCTGGTGCCGCGCGAGGAGCCGCCCGCCGACGACGCCCCGGTCGGGGGCGGTGCGGGCGCACCGTGATCGTCGGCCGCAGTAGGGTGAAGCGGTCGCAGCAGCGCCGTGTCAGCCGTCGCAGCCGCCGTGGCTGCTTCGGCTGATACCCGTACCCACAACTCTCAATGGAGACAGGACGTGTCCCGTCAGGTGTTCCTCTACGACCGACCGGAACGTTTCGTGGCCGGTACGGTCGGACTGCCAGGGCGCCGTACGTTCTTCCTCCAGGCCTCAGCCGGCTCCCGGGTGACCAGCGTGGCACTGGAGAAGACCCAGGTCGCCGCGCTCGCCGAGCGCATGGACGAACTGCTCGACGAGGTCGTGCGCCGTAGCGGGGGCAGCGCCGCGGTGCCCGCCGTGGCGCCGGCAGAGATCGCCGACACCGCCCCGCTGGACGCTCCGGTGGAGGAGGAGTTCCGCGTCGGCACCATGGCCCTCGCCTGGGACGGTGAGGAGGAGTGCATGATCGTCGAGGCGCAGGCGCTCGTCGAACTGGACGCCGAGTCCGAGGAGGACCTCGCCGAGGCGGAGGAGCGGCTGCTCCAGGACGAGGAGAACGGGCCCCCGATGCTCCGGGTCCGGCTCACCGGGGTCCAGGCCCGTGCCTTCGCCAAGCGCGCCCTCGACGTCGTCAACGCGGGACGGCCGCCGTGCCCGCTGTGCAGCCTCCCCCTCGACCCGGAAGGACACGTATGTCCGCGCCAGAACGGATACCGCCGCGGGGCGTGACCACCGCCGGCCCCGCCGACGCGGTGCTGCTCGCCGAGGGCGAGCTGACCGTGCGCGGACGCCTCCGTGAGGCCTCGAACGCGGCGCTGTACTGCACCGTGACCCACAAGGGCCGCGAGGCCGCCTGCGTCTACAAGCCCGTCGCGGGGGAGCGCCCCCTGTGGGACTTCCCCGACGGGACGCTCGCCGGGCGCGAGGTCGCGGCGTACCGGGTCTCCGAGGCGACCGGCTGGGGACTGGTGCCGCCCACCGTGCTGCGGGACGGGCCGTACGGCGAGGGCATGTGCCAGCTGTGGATCGACGCCATGCCGGAGGCGGAACTGCTCGCGCTGGTGGACCGGGAGGAGCCCGGACCCGGCTGGAAGGCGGTCGGGCTCGCCGAGGTGGGCGAGGGACGCACCGCGCTGCTCGTGCACGCCGACGACGTACGGCTGCGGCGGCTGGCGGTGCTCGACGCGGTGATCAACAACGCCGACCGCAAGGGCGGGCACCTGCTGCCCACGCGGGACGGCCTGCTCTACGGCATCGACCACGGGGTCGCCTTCAACACCGAGGACAAGCTGCGCACCCTCCTGTGGGGCTGGGCCGGGGAACCGCTGACCGAGGAGGCACGCGACGTCCTCGAGGCCCTCGGGAAGGCGCTCGCCGAGGGCGGCGCGCTGGCCGCCTCGCTGGCCCCGCTGATCACCCGTGCGGAGATCGACGCGACCCGCGCGCGGGTCGTGTCCCTGCTCGCCTCCGGCACCCATCCGCAGCCCGGTGGCCGGTGGCCGGCGATTCCCTGGCCACCCGTCTGACCCGAGCGCCGGGGCACGTCCGGCGGGGGTGCGCAAGAGGGCCTTCTCGGTCGTCCGAGCTGCTCCGGTTCGTATCGGGGACCGCGGTCCGGTTACGCTCATGAGATGCATGCCTGGCCCGCTTCCGAGGTCCCCGCCCTTCCTGGTCAGGGGCGCGACCTGAGGATTCACGACACCGCGACCGGGGGCCTGACCCCGCTCGACCCCGGCCCCGTCGCCCGTATCTACGTCTGCGGCATCACCCCGTACGACGCCACCCACATCGGACACGCCGCGACGTACAACGCGTTCGACCTCGTGCAGCGCGTGTGGCTCGACACCAAGCGGCAGGTTCACTACGTCCAGAACGTCACCGACATCGACGACCCGCTGCTGGAGCGGGCCGAGCGGGACGGCGTCGACTGGGCCGCGCTCGCTGAGCAGGAGACCCGACTCTTCCGCGAGGACATGACGGCCCTGCGGATGCTGCCGCCGCAGCAGTACATAGGCGCGGTGGAGGCGATACCCGGCATCGTCCCGCTCGTCGAACGACTGCGCGACCTCGGCGCGGCGTACGAACTCGAGGGCGACGTCTACTTCTCCGTGGAGTCCGACCCGAACTTCGGGCGGGTCTCGAACCTCGACGCGGCCGCCATGCGGCTGCTGTCCGCCGAACGCGGCGGCGACCCGGACCGTCCGGGCAAGAAGAACCCCCTCGACCCGATGCTCTGGATGGCCGCCCGAGAGGGCGAGCCCAGCTGGGACGGCGGGTCGCTCGGCAGGGGCCGGCCCGGCTGGCACATCGAGTGCGTGGCCATCGCCCTGGACCATCTGGGCATGGGCTTCGACGTCCAGGGCGGCGGTTCCGACCTGGTCTTCCCGCACCACGAGATGGGGGCCTCGCACGCCCAGGTGCTCACCGGCGAGTTCCCCATGGCCAAGGCGTACGTCCACGCCGGCATGGTCGCCCTGCACGGCGAGAAGATGTCCAAGTCCAAGGGCAACCTGGTCTTCGTGTCCCGGCTGCGGCGCGACGGCGTCGACCCGGCGGCGATCCGGCTGGCGCTGCTCGCCCACCACTACCGCGCCGACTGGGAGTGGACGGACCAGGTCCTCCTGGACGCCGAGACCCGGCTCGGGCACTGGCGGGCCGCCGTCTCCCGTCCCGACGGCCCGCCCGCCGAAGCGCTCGTGGAGGAGATCCGCGAGGCCCTGGCCAACGACCTGGACGCCCCGGCCGCCCTGGCCGCCGTCGACCGCTGGGCCGTGGCCCAGGAGCAGGACGGCGGCACGGACGCGGGCGCGCCCGGCATCGTCTCCCGCGCGGTGGACGCCCTGCTCGGCGTGGCACTGTAGCCGCCGGCCCACCACGACAGTCACCCGATGGGGGCGGCTCCTGTTTCCGCCGCCGATCGCCGTGTCGTGCCGTGTCGTGTCGTTGTCCGTTCCCT
>NZ_JBSGHG010000039.1:0-66146 GCF_053604275.1 Streptomyces sp. NPDC004051
ATTCAACCGGACTCGGCGTGCTGGTCGGCGGACTGAAGCGGGTGCGTGCCCATGAGGGCTCGCTGCGCCTGGTCTGCAACCAGGAGCGCATTCTCAAGATCTTCCGTATCACCGGCCTCACCAAGGTGTTCCCGATCCACACCTCGGTCGAGGAAGCGGTGGCGGCCACCGACTGATCATCTGGCCCGGGCGTCCGCGTCCGGGCAGAGCAGTGAAGTACGAGGAGGACCGGGCTCTTCGACAGCCCGGCCCCTCCACCGCACGCCCGAAGTCAGCGAGGGGGTTGCATGGCCACCGTTGAGCTCCGCTTCAGCGCGCTGCCCGAGCATGTCAGGACCGCCCGACTGGTGGCGGCGGCGGTGGCGCGCAGGGCCGGAGTGGACGAGACGGTCCTCGACGAGGTCCGGCTCGCTGTCGGGGAGGCGTGCACCCGGGCCGTCGGACTCCACCGGAACGGTGGAATCTCGGCCCCCGTGAAGGTGCTGCTGACCGAGGAGGAGAAGCAGTTCTCCATCGAGGTCGGTGACGAGGCGCCCCATCCGGCTCCCGGCGGGCGGACGCCCGGCGACGGGCCGGGAGGCACCGAGGCCGAGATCGAGGAGGACGAGATGGGCCTCGCGGTCATCAGCGGACTCGTCGACGACGTCGAGGTCAGTTCCGGGGAGCAGGGCGGAACGATCCGCATGAGGTGGTCCACCACGCCGCCGGCCACCTTCCACGGCTGACCGCCCGGCCACCTTCCACGGACGGCTGATCCGCCCGACCGCCTGCCCCGGCAGTCGGACTTCCCGGCCACCCGTCCGCCCGACCCGAGTCACCCGAACAGCGACTTCTTTTCCGAAGGGCCCCACCCGTGGGGCCCTTCGGCATGTGCGGGGGTCACCGCCCGCGCTTACTGTGGTTTCTGTTCCACCGTTCCCGTGCGGTTCATCGCGTGAATTCATTCACGATCCATCGGGCGATCGGTGAATGTTCCAGAAGCATTACAGGTGATCATGGCGTGAAGAGTAGGTGCCGCGATTTACATTTAACGCGCTCTGTTTCGATCAGGTTCCGGGTACCTAGAATCCCGTCCACATCTTGAGCTCAGCCCAAGCGTCAAGGAGGACGAATGGCGGGGCTTTCCGTCTCACATCAGTCGGGCCAACCCATCTCTCTCGCAGCGGCCGTGCTGACCGACGACAACCGTGTGCTCGTGGTGATCATCGGGGTCGTGGCACTGACGGCACTGGTGGTCGCGGGCATCCTGGTGCGCCAGGTACTCGCGGCCGGCGAGGGCACCGACAGCATGAAGGAGATCGCCGCAGCGGTCCAAGAGGGCGCGAACGCCTATCTGGCCCGCCAGCTGCGCACACTCGGCGTTTTCGCCGTCGTCGTGTTCTTCCTGCTCATGCTGCTGCCCGCGGACGACTGGAATCAGCGTGCCGGACGATCGGTGTTCTTCTTGATCGGAGCGGCGTTCTCGGCGGCCACCGGATATATCGGCATGTGGCTCGCCGTACGCACCAACGTGCGAGTTGCCGCGGCGGCCCGCGAAGCCACACCGGCTCCGGGCGAGCCGGAAAAGGACCTCACCGCCGTCGCGCACAAAGCGATGAAGATCGCTTTTCGCACGGGCGGCGTGGTCGGTATGTTCACCGTCGGGCTCGGCCTGCTGGGCGCCACCTGCGTGGTGCTCGTGTACGCGGCCGACGCGCCGAAGGTGCTCGAGGGATTCGGGCTCGGGGCCGCGCTGATCGCGATGTTCATGCGGGTCGGCGGCGGCATCTTCACCAAGGCCGCCGACGTCGGTGCCGACCTGGTCGGCAAGGTCGAACAGGGCATCCCGGAGGACGATCCGCGCAATGCCGCGACCATCGCCGACAACGTGGGCGACAACGTCGGCGACTGCGCGGGCATGGCGGCCGACCTGTTCGAGTCGTACGCCGTGACGCTGGTGGCCGCGCTGATCCTGGGCTCGGCCGCCTTCGGCGACGCCGGACTGGCCTTCCCGCTGCTGGTGCCCGCGATCGGCGTCCTCACCGCGATGGTCGGCATCTTCGCGGTGGCTCCGAGACGCTCCGACCGCAGCGGCATGAGCGCGATCAACCGCGGGTTCTTCATCTCCGCGATGATCTCCCTCGTCCTGGTCGCGATCGCCGTGTTCACCTATCTGCCCTCGTCCTACGCCGACCTCGACGGCGTCACCGACGAGGCGATCCAGGGCATGGACGGCGATCCGCGGATCCTCGCACTCGTCGCGGTGGCCATCGGCATCGTGCTCGCCGCCCTGATCCAGCAGCTCACCGGTTACTTCACCGAGACCACCCGGCGTCCCGTCAGGGACATCGGCAAGACCTCGCTCACCGGCCCCGCCACCGTCGTCCTCGCCGGTATCTCCCTCGGGCTGGAATCGGCCGTCTACACCGCCCTGCTGATCGGCCTCGGCGTGTACGGGGCCTTCCTGCTCGGCGGCACATCGATCATGCTGGCGCTGTTCGCGGTGGCGCTGGCCGGCACCGGCCTGCTCACCACGGTCGGTGTGATCGTCGCGATGGACACCTTCGGACCGGTCTCCGACAACGCGCAGGGCATCGCCGAGATGTCCGGCGACGTCGAGGGCGCGGGCGCCCAGGTGCTCACCGACCTGGACGCCGTCGGCAACACCACCAAGGCCATCACCAAGGGCATCGCCATCGCCACGGCCGTGCTCGCGGCGGCGGCGCTGTTCGGCTCGTACCGCGACGCCATCACCACCGGCGCGAGGGACGTGGGCGAACGGCTCAGCGGCGAGGGCGCGCCGATGAGCCTGATGATGGACATCTCGCAGCCCAACAACCTCGTCGGGCTCATCGCGGGCGCGGCGGTCGTCTTCCTCTTCTCGGGGCTGGCGATCAACGCGGTCTCGCGGTCGGCGGGTTCGGTGGTCTTCGAGGTGCGGCGGCAGTTCCGTGAGAAGCCCGGGATCATGGACTACAGCGAGAAACCGGAGTACGGCAAGGTCGTCGACATCTGTACCAGGGACGCCCTGCGCGAACTCGCCACACCCGGTCTGCTGGCCGTGATGGCGCCCATCTTCATCGGGTTCACGCTCGGCGTCGGGGCGCTCGGCGCCTTCCTCGCGGGCGCGATCGGCGCGGGCACGCTGATGGCGGTGTTCCTCGCCAACTCCGGTGGCGCGTGGGACAACGCGAAGAAGCTCGTCGAGGACGGCCACCACGGCGGCAAGGGCAGCGAGGCCCACGAGGCCACCGTCATCGGTGACACCGTCGGCGACCCCTTCAAGGACACCGCGGGGCCGGCCATCAACCCCCTGCTGAAGGTGATGAACCTGGTGGCGCTGCTCATCGCGCCCGCGGTCATCCAGTTCTCCTACGGCGCGGACAAGAGCGTCGCCGTAAGGGTGCTGATCGCGGTCCTGGCGCTGGCCGTGATCGTCGGTTCGGTGTACGTGTCCAAACGGCGCGGTATCGCCATGGGTGACGAAGGCAACTCCGAACCCGACCCCAAGTCTGTCGATCCGGCGGTGGTTTCGTAGGGCCGGTCACCGAAGGCTTGCTCAAGGCGCGGGCGGGCGGCGTGAGTTGATGCGTCGCCCGCCCGCGTCGTGCGGTGCGCGCCCCCTCGCCGTGAGCCTTCTCTCGCTTGGTGCAAATGGCTTCAAAACTCGGCTTAACGGACGCCCGGCGGGGGGATGTCGCCCATCTGGCGTGTATGTTCCGGGGCCGGGAGCCAAGGAAGGGGCCAATCCGGTGAACAAGAAGCTCGCGGCCGCACTGTCCGGCGGTGCGGTACTGGTGCTGGCGCTGACGGGATGCGGCGGCGACGACGGCAACGAGAAGCTGGATTCCTGGGCGAACCAGGTCTGCGACGCGGTGCAGCCGCAGGCGAAGAAGATCGCGGCCGCCAACGCCGCGATCCAGAAGGAGACCTCGGACAACAGCACGCCGGAGAACGTCCAGAAGACCGACTCGAAGGCCTTCCAGGACATGTCCGACGCCTACAAGGCGATCGGCGAGGCCGTGAACAAGGCGGGGGCGCCGGACGTCGAGAACGGCGAGAAGAAGCAGGCGGACGCCGTCAAGGAACTCAACGGCATCTCCGCGTCGTACGCCTCCTTGAAGAAGCAGGTCGACGAGCTCGACACGGACGACCAGGCGAAGTTCGCCGACGGTCTGAAGGACATCGCCACCGAGCTGGACAAGCTCAGCAAGAGCGGCAACGACGCCCTCAAGACACTGGAGGAGGGCGAGGTCGGCGAGGCGATGGCCCGCCAGCCCAGCTGCAAGACGGCCACCGCTCCGGGGCAGACCGCACAGAGCTGACGGCGCGGCAGCCGAGGCCGTCACGACGGCCGTGGGGGCACGGGGCCACGGGGCCACGGCACGCGTGGGGCGAGGGCGGCGGCCACAATGGAGGGTGTGAGTAACACCGGCCTGCCGCCCCTGCCCCTGTCCCCCTCGGTCTCTTCGGCCCCCTCGGCCCCTTCGGCTCCACCGCCGGGCCGCTCCGACACCGCCGCCCGTCTCCGCGAGGCGCTGCTCGGGGCCTCCTTCACCGCCGACGGACTGCTCGAGCTGCTCGGTGCTCCCGCGTACGCGGCGCTGGCCCGCAGTGAGACCGTGCCCGCGTTCCGGGCGACGCGCGGGGACACGCCGCTGGAGACACTCGTACGGCTGTTCCTGTTGCAGCAACCCGTGCCCCGCGCGCGCGTGGCGGACGTCCTGCCGGTCGACGCCTGCCTGGCGGACGGGTGGCTGGCGCGCGTCGGCGCGGACGAGCTCACCGCGACCGTGGACGTGCGGCCCTACGGCGGGCCCGCGGGCGAGGACTGGTTCATCGTGTCCGACCTGGGCTGCGCGGTCGGCGGCGCCGGCGGCATCGGCAGCCGGGAGGAGGGAGTCGTCCTCGGCGTCGGCGGGGCGTCCATGACCCTGGCCGGGATCACCGTCCGCACGCCCGCCGCCTCCGCGCTCGACCTCGGCACCGGCTCCGGCATCCAGGCGCTGCACGCCACCCGGCACGCCACGCGCGTGACGGCGACGGACGTCAACCCGCGCGCGCTGCACATCGCCGCGCTCACCCTGGCCCTCTCCGGGGCCCCGGCCGCCGAGCTGCGCGAGGGGTCGTTGTTCGTACCGGTCCGGGAGGACGAGACGTACGACCTGATCGTCTCCAACCCGCCCTTCGTGATCTCGCCGGGCGCGCGGCTCACCTACCGCGACGGCGGGATGGGCGGGGACGATCTGTGCCGCACGCTCGTTCAGGAAGCGGGGGAACGGCTGCGTGAAGGCGGGTTCGCGCAGTTCCTCGCCAACTGGCAGCACGTCGAAGGGGAGGACTGGCAGGACAGGCTCAGGTCATGGGTGCCCCGCGGATGCGATGCCTGGATCGTGCAGCGCGAGGTACAGGACGTCACTCAGTACGCCGAGCTGTGGCTGCGGGACGCCGGCGACCACCGCGGCGACGCGGCCGAATACCAGGCGCGCTACG
The DNA here is from genome assembly GCF_053604275.1 of Streptomyces sp. NPDC004051. NCBI lineage: Bacteria > Bacillati > Actinomycetota > Actinomycetes > Kitasatosporales > Streptomycetaceae > Streptomyces > Streptomyces sp. NPDC004051. The sequence continues at coordinate 5,473 of NZ_JBSGHG010000039.1, forward strand.
ACGCCTGGCTGGACGAGTTCGAGGCGCGCGGCGTGAAGGCCGTCGGCTTCGGATGGATCACCCTGCGCAAGTCGGGCGCCGCCCTGCCGTCGGTCACGGTGGAGGAGTGGCCGCATCCGGTCGAGCAGCCGCTCGGGGACACGGTGCGGGCCCACTTCGAGCGGCTCGACTACCTCCGTACGCACGACGACGCGGCGCTGCTCGAGGCGAGCTTCCGGCTGGCCGACGAGGTCGTGCAGGAGCAGGTCGGGCTGCCCGGCGCGGAGGACCCGGAGCATGTGGTGCTGCGCCAGAACCGGGGGATGCGCCGGGCCACCAGGGTGGACACGATCGGCGCGGGCTTCGCGGGCGTGTGCGACGGCACGATGAGCGCGGGCCGCATCCTGGACGCCATCGCCCAGCTCCTCGGCGAGGACCCGGTGCTGCTGCGCGACCGCACGCCCGCCCAGATCCGGCTGCTGGTGGAACAGGGGTTCCTGGAACCGGTGGGGTGACCGGCCGCGGGCGCCCGGCCGCGGGGCGGCGAGGGCGGCGGGTGCCCGGTGGTGCGGTGCGTGCGGTGCGCGGTGCGTGCGGTGCGCGATGCGTGCGGTGCACGATGCGCGCGGTGCGGGGAGCGTGCCCGGCAGGTGCTCGGAGAAGTGTTCGGTTCGCCAACTTTCGAGTCGTTCCGGACACCTTCACCGGGAGCCGGGCCGCGCCGGCCGCCGTCCCACCCACCACCGTCGTCCCCGCGTTCACCTCCGGTTCGCCTGCGCGCCGCTCGTGCGTGTCAGCCTCATTCCCGGGCCGGCGTCAGCGGCCCGGGGGAAGGGGCTCAGGGAACCATGGAGAGCGGACCGGCGATCTTCGCAGGACTGGTGTTCTGCCTGTTCGGGGGCGGGTTGCTGGCCTGGACCGTGACGGGTGTCCGCCGCGGTCGCCCCGTGGCCCAGGGTGTGAGCCCCGTCGCATCGGTCGGCGTCGCGAGCCTCGTCTCGCTGATTTCCCTCGTCCTCGGCGTGTGGTGTCTCACCCGCTTCTGAGGACCGTCGGCGAACTGGGGATTCGGGTAATCGAGAGGTCGCGCTCCGCAGGGGAACGGGCCGGGTCCGGACAGTCCGGGCGGCAGGAACGGTGCAAGTCGGGTTACCGTTCGAGTGGCCGTTGCGGGCTTTTCCCGTTTGACACGGGGGCGGGAGGTACCGTCACACTCCGCAGCGTCACGAGCCGTGCATGCAGACCCGACCCCGGGACGAGAGCCCGGGGAGGCCCCAGTGTCGACCGGAGAGAAGAGCGAAGTTGTCCCCGACCAGCGAGACCGCGAAGGGCGGCCGCCGACTCGTCATCGTCGAGTCGCCTGCCAAGGCGAAGACGATCAAGGGCTATCTCGGCCCTGGCTACATCGTCGAGGCGAGCGTCGGGCATATTCGCGACCTTCCCAACGGCGCCGCGGAGGTGCCCGAGAAGTACACCGGTGAGGTCCGCCGTCTCGGTGTGGACGTCGAACACGACTTCCAGCCGATCTATGTGGTCAACGCCGATAAGAAGGCCCAGGTCAAGAAGCTCAAGGACCTGTTGAAGGAGTCCGACGAGCTCTTCCTCGCCACCGATGAGGACCGCGAGGGGGAGGCCATCGCCTGGCACCTCCAGGAAGTCCTCAAGCCGAAGATCCCGGTCAAGCGGATGGTCTTCCACGAGATCACCAAGGACGCGATCCGCGAGGCCGTGGCCAACCCGCGCCAGCTCAACCAGAAGCTGGTCGACGCCCAGGAGACCCGCCGCATCCTCGACCGCCTCTACGGTTACGAGGTCTCGCCGGTCCTGTGGAAGAAGGTCATGCCCCGGCTGTCCGCCGGCCGTGTCCAGTCCGTCGCCACCCGGCTCGTGGTCGAGCGGGAACGCGAGCGCATCGCGTTCCGTTCCGCCGAGTACTGGGACCTGACGGGCACCTTCTCGACCGGCCGTGCGGGGGACGTCTCCGACCCGGCGTCGCTGGTCGCCCGTCTCCAGAGCGTCGACGGCAGGCGCGTCGCGCAGGGCCGCGACTTCGACTCCCTGGGCCGGCTCAAGAGCGCGAACACCCTCCAGCTCGACGAGGCGAACGCCCGCGCCCTGGCCGCCGCCCTGGAGAACACGCGGTTCTCCGTGCGGTCCGTCGAGTCCAAGCCGTACCGCCGCTCGCCGTACGCCCCGTTCCGTACGACGACGCTGCAGCAGGAGGCGAGCCGCAAGCTCGGCTACGGCGCGAAGGCCACCATGCAGATCGCGCAGAAGCTGTACGAGAACGGCTACATCACCTACATGCGTACGGACTCGACGACGCTGAGCGACACGGCGGTCGCCGCCGCCCGCGCCCAGGTCACGCAGTTGTACGGCGCCGACTACCTGCCGCCGCAGCCGCGCACCTACGCCGGGAAGGTGAAGAACGCCCAGGAGGCGCACGAGGCGATCCGGCCCTCGGGAGACCGTTTCCGCACCCCGGCCGAGACCGGCCTGACCGGCGACCAGTTCCGGCTCTACGAGCTGATCTGGAAGCGGACCGTCGCCTCCCAGATGAAGGACGCCACCGGCAACTCCGTCACCGTGAAGATCGGCGGCACCGCGTCCGACGGCCGGGACGTCGAGTTCAGCGCGTCCGGCAAGACCATCACCTTCCACGGCTTCCTGAAGGCGTACGTCGAGGGCGCGGACGACCCGAACGCCGAGCTCGACGACCGTGAGCGCCGGCTGCCGCAGGTCGCCGAGGGCGACGCCCTCACCGCCGAGGAGATCTCGGCCGACGGCCACGCCACCAAGCCGCCGGCCCGCTACACCGAGGCCTCGCTGGTCAAGGAGCTGGAGGAGCGGGAGATCGGCCGCCCGTCGACGTACGCGTCGATCATCGGCACGATCCTCGACCGCGGCTATGTGTTCAAGAAGGGCACGGCCCTGGTGCCGTCCTTCCTCTCCTTCGCCGTGGTCAACCTGCTGGAGAAGCACTTCGGCCGGCTCGTCGACTACGACTTCACCGCCAAGATGGAGGACGACCTCGACCGCATCGCACGCGGTGAGGCGCAGTCCGTGCCGTGGCTGAAGCGGTTCTACTTCGGCGAAGGCACCGGCACCGGCATCGGAACCGGCACCGGCAACGGCGGTGCGGCCGAGGCCGGCAACGGAGACGGGGACCACCTCGGCGGTCTCAAGGAGTTGGTGACCGACCTGGGCGCGATCGACGCGCGCGAGGTGTCGTCGTTCCCGGTGGGCAACGGCATCGTGCTGCGGGTCGGGCGCTACGGCCCGTACGTCGAGCGCGGTGAGAAGGACGCGGAGGGCCACCAGCGGGCCGACGTCCCCGAGGACCTGGCGCCTGACGAGCTGACCGTCGAACTGGCCGAGGAGCTGCTCGCCAAGCCGAGCGGCGACTTCGAGCTGGGAACCGACCCGGTGACCGGCCGCCCGATCGTCGCCAAGGACGGCCGCTACGGACCGTACGTCACGGAGATCCTCCCCGAGGGCACGCCGAAGACCGGCAAGAACGCGGTCAAGCCGCGTACGGCCTCCCTCTTCAAGTCGATGTCCCTGGACACGGTGACGCTCGAGGACGCGCTGAGGCTGATGTCGCTGCCGCGCGTGGTCGGCGCCGACGCCGAGGGCGTGGAGATCACCGCGCAGAACGGCCGCTACGGGCCGTACCTGAAGAAGGGCACCGACTCGCGGTCGCTGCAGTCCGAGGAGCAGCTCTTCACGATCACGCTGGAGGAGGCGCTGGCGATCTACGCCCAGCCCAAGCAGCGTGGCCGGGCCGCGGCCAAGCCGCCGCTGAAGGAGCTGGGCGCGGATCCGGTCAGCGGGAAGCCGGTCGTGGTGAAGGACGGCCGCTTCGGTCCGTACGTCACCGACGGCGAGACCAACGCGACCCTGCGCTCCGGTGACAGCGTCGAGACGATCACCCAGGAGCGCGGCTTCGAGCTGCTGGCCGAGAAGCGCGCCAAGGGGCCCGCCAAGAAGACGGCGAAGAAGGCCCCGGCGAAGAAGACGGCCGCCAAGAAGGCTCCGGCGAAGAAGACGGCCGCCAAGAAGACGGCGGCGAAGGCCACGACCGCGAAGACCACGACGGCGAAGAAGGCGACGGCGACCAAGACCGCCGCGAAGAAGGCGACGGCCGCGAACAGCACCGAGGGCTGAGAGGACTGAGGCGCCCCGGGACCCCGTGCGGCACGGCGGTCCGTCGTCGGCTCCCAGGTGCGGATCTTCACCAAAGGTTCGGAACGCGAACGCCCCGGCACCACTTCGGTGCCGGGGCGTGCGCATGTCAGGGCGGAGCGCCGTGATGTCGGCGCGGGCCGATAGGCTGAACGCATGATGCGAGCCGAACCGCCAGCGGCCCCTCAACCGGCCCCCGACGACGCACTGGTCGCGGACTCCCGCGAGCGCGCCGTCCGCGCCCTGCTGCGCCGTCCGCAGCTGAAGCGGCTGTGGGGCGCGCACTTCGTGGGTGGTGTCGGTGACACCCTCGCCCTCCTCGTGCTGGTCCTCCTCGCCCTCCAGGCGACGATCGTCGAAGGTTCGTTCGGCGGCGGCTCCCGGGGCGCCGCGTTCGCAGTGGCGACCGTTTTCGGGGTGCGGATCCTCGCGACGCTGCTGTTCGGCGCCGTACTCCTCGGCCCGCTCACCTCGCTCACCTCGCCGGACGGACCGCTGGACCGCCGCTGGACCATGGTCGGCGCGGACGGGCTGCGGGCGGCCCTGCTCATCGTCGCCCCGCTGTGGATCGACTGGATGCCCGACAACGCCCTGGCCGTCCTCCTCGTCACCGCCTTCGTGGCCTCGGTCGCCGAGCGGTTCTGGACGGTGTGCCGGGAGGGCGCGGCCCCCGCGCTGCTGCCCGCCCCGCCCCCGGAGGGCGCGACGGTGCGGCCGTTGCCGGACCACATGGACGCGCTGCGCCGCCTGTCACTGCGTACGACCTTCGTGGCGGTGCCGGTCGCGGCCGTCGTGCTCGTCGTCGCCGGGCTGTTCAACAACCTGCTGGGCACGGGCATCGCCTGGTTCGCCCAGCACCAGGCCGCCCTCGCCTCGTACGTCGCGGCCGGACTGTTCGCCGCGTCGCTGTCGATCCTGGCCTCCCTCGAACTGCCCGCCGCGCGCACCCCGCGCCCGCGCTCGCCGCTGGAGGGACTGCGCCGCCCGAAGAGCACCGCCGGCACCGGCCCCGACAAGGGCCGCACCGGAGTGATGCCGCTGCTGGTGCTGGCGTCCGCCCTGGTGGCCGCCGCGGTGTCGGCCGCCGTCGCGGTGTTCGTGCTGCACGCCACGGACCTGGGCGGCGGGCCCGTGCTCTACGGCCTGCTGGTGGGCGCGCTGACCGGCGGTGTCGTCGTCGGCATACGGACGGCGCCCTCCCTGCTGCCGTCGCTGTCGCGGCGCCGCCTGCTCGCGCTGGCGCTCGCCTTCACCGGCGTCGCGCTGCTGGCCGCCGGTCTGGTGCCGGACGTCACCAGCGTGCTGCTGATCGTCGCGCTGGCCGGTGTGGGCGCGGGCATCGCGGCCAACATCGGGCACACGCTGCTCGACCAGGAGACCGAGGAGCAGCGGCGGGCCCGTACGACGGAGCACCTGCACGCGGTCGTCCGCGTCTTCGTGGCACTCGGCGCGGTGATCGCCCCGCTGGTGGCCGCGGCCATCGGGCCGCACCGGCTGGAGAGCGGCCGGTTCGTCTTCGCGCACGGCGGTGCCGCGTTCACGCTGATGCTGGTGGGCGCGCTGCTGCTGCCGGTGGCCGCGCTCGTGCTGGCCAAGGTCGACGACCGCTCCGGGGTGCCGCTGCGGCAGGACCTGCGGGACGCGCTGCTCGGCGGCGACGACCCGGCGCCGGTCGCGGCGGGCGCCGGCTTCTTCATCGCCCTGGAGGGCGGCGACGGGGCCGGGAAGTCCACGCAGGCCGAGGCGCTCGCCGAGTGGATCCGGGCCAAGGGCCACGAGGTCGTCCTCACCCGCGAGCCGGGGGCGACGCCCGTCGGCAAGCGGCTGCGGTCGATCCTGCTGGACGTCTCCAGCGCCGGACTGTCCCACCGCGCGGAGGCGCTGCTGTACGCGGCGGACCGGGCCGAGCACATCGACACGGTCGTACGGCCCGCACTGGAGCGCGGCGCCGTCGTCGTCTCCGACCGCTACATCGACTCCTCGGTGGCCTACCAGGGCGCCGGGCGCGACCTGTCCCCGACCGAGATCGCCCGCATCAACCGCTGGGCGACCAACGGCCTCGTGCCGCACCTCACCGTGCTGCTGGACGTGGCGCCGGAGACCGCGCGCGAGAGGTTCACCGAGGCACCGGACCGGCTGGAGTCGGAGCCCGCCGAGTTCCACGCGCGCGTGCGGGCCGGTTTCCTCACCCTGGCCGCGGCCGACCCCGGCCGTTACCTGGTGGTCGACGCCGGTCAGGAGCCGGACGCGGTCGGCACCGTGATCCGGCGCCGGCTCGACCAGGTGCTGCCGCTCTCCGAGGCCGAGATCCGGGCCCGTGAGGAGGCGCGGCGCAGGGCCGAGGAGGAGGCCCGGCGCAAGGCGGAGGAGGAAGCGGCACGCAAGGCCGAGGAGGAGCGCCTGGAGCGCGAGCGCCAGGAGCTGATGGCGCGGCTGCGTGCCGAGGAGGAGGAGCGCAAGCGGCGCGAGCTGGAGGAGGCGCAGCGGCGCGAGGCCGAACGGCAGGCGGAGGAGGCCCGGCAGCGTGCCGAGGAGGCCGCCCGCCGAGCCGAGGAGGAGCGCCGGCGGCTCCTCGCCGAGGAGAAGGCGCGGGCGGAGGAGGAGACCCGGCGCAGGGCCGAGGAGGAACGCCGCCGCAAGCAGGCCGAGGAGGAGGAGCGGCTGCGCGCCGAGGCCGAGGCGCTGCGCCTGGAGAAGCAGCGCAAGGCGGAGGAGGCGCTGCGGCGGGCCGAGGAGGCCCGGCGCAGCGCGGAACGGGCCGCTGCCGCGGCGGAGACGGGCCCCAAGGCGACGGACGGGGCCGGTTCCTTCGGGGCGTCGGCGCCGTCGGCTCCGTCGACTTCGCCGGCCTCGTTCGGGCCCTCCGAGGCCGAGGTGACCACCGAGCTGCCGCAGGTGTCGGTTCCGCCCCGGGCGACCGACGAGACCGAGGTGCTGCCCGTGGTGCCGCCGCGGGGTGACGTGGAGGAGACGGCGGTGCTGCCCACGGTCACGCGGGACGACAACGAGGTGAGCACACGCGAGCTGCCCCGGGTCGACCTCGAGAAGATGCCGGGCCGGAACAGGCGGCGTCCGGACTGGGCCGAGGACACCCCGCTGGACGACCTGCCGACGCTCGCGGACGAGCTGCTGGGCCCGCGCGGCGACGGGCGCGGCAACGGGCAGGGCGAGCACGGCGAGTACGGTGACGAGGGCGGCCGGGGCCGCCGCTGACGGAAGCGGCGGCGCCTCGTACACGGTGAACGTGACGGAGGCGCGGCGGGCATGACGGAGGCACGGCGGACGGAAGGACGGCGGATGGAAGGGCGGCGCGACCCATGACCGTGTGGGACGACCTCGTCGGGCAGCAGCGGGTCAGTGAACAGCTCACCGCCGCCGCCCGGGACGCCGACGCCCTCGTCACCGCCACGGCGGTCGGTGCCCCCGCGCCGACGGCGTCGAAGATGACCCACGCCTGGCTGTTCACGGGCCCGCCCGGCGCCGGACGCCACCAGACGGCGCGCGCCTTCGCCGCCGCCTTGCAGTGCGTCAGCCCCGACCGCGCCCTCGGCGGGGTCCCGGGCTGCGGATTCTGCGACGGCTGCCACACCGCCCTGATCGGCACCCACGCCGACGTGAGCACGATCACCGCCGTCGGCGCGATGATCCTGGTGCGCGACATGCGCGACACCGTCCGCAAGTCGTTCACCGCCCCGGCGAACGGCCGCTGGCAGGTGATCCTCGTCGAGGACGCCGAGCGGCTGAACGAGAGCTCCGCCAACGCCGTCCTCAAGGCCGTGGAGGAGCCCGCCCCCCGCACGGTCTGGCTGCTCTGCGCCCCGTCCGTCGAGGACGTCCTGCCGACGATCCGCTCCCGCTGCCGCCACCTCAACCTGAGCACGCCCTCCGTGGACGCCGTCGCCGACCTGCTCGTCCGGCGCGAGGGCGTCGAGCCGGACGTGGCGGCCGCCGTCGCCCGCGCCACCCAGGGCCACGTCGACCGGGCCCGCCGCCTGGCCACCGACCCGGCGGCCCGCGAGCGCCGCGCCGCCGTGCTCAAGCTGCCGCTGCGGGTCGACGACGTGGGGAGCGCGCTCAGGGCGGCCCAGGAACTCGTCGACGCCGCCGCCGAGGACGCCAGGCAACTGGCCGAGCAGATGGACACCAAGGAGACCGACGAGCTGAAGGCGGCGCTCGGCGCGGCCCAGGGCGGTCGGCTGCCCCGCGGTACGGCGGGCGTGGTCAAGGACCTGGAGGACATGCAGAAGCGCCGCCGCACGCGTACGCAGCGGGACAGCCTCGACGTGGCCCTGACCGACCTCACCAGCTTCTACCGCGACGTCCTCGCGCTCCAGCTCGGCTCCCGCGTCGCCCTCGCCAACACGGACGCCGAGGACGCCCTGGAGCGCCTGGCGCGCGGCAGCTCACCCGAGTCCACCCTCCGCCGCATCGAGTCGATCGCCGCCTGCCGCGACGCCCTCGACCGCAACGTGGCCCCGCTGCTGGCCGTGGAGGCGATGACCATGGCACTCAGAGCGGGCTGAACCCGCGCGTCCCGTAACTCGTACGAGGCACGGGTCGCACACAGAGCACCCGGTCCGTCGCTCACAGTTACGCTCGCATCATGTACACAAGGCGCACCCCCCACCGCAGGACCCGCACCGCGGCCACGTTGCTCGCCGCCGCCGCGCTCCTGGTCTCCGGCTGCTCCTCCGGGAGCACGGCGAGCACCACCGGTTCCGCGAAATCGGCGGCGAAGGAGACGGCGACACTGGCCGCACTGCCCCGGGCCACGCCCGCGGCGCTCACCCCGTACTACGAGCAGAAGCCGAAGTGGCGCGACTGCGGGGTGCCCGGCTTCCAGTGCGCCACGCTGAAGGCCCCGCTCGACTACGCCGACCCGTCCGCCGGTGACATCCGCCTCGCCGTGTCCCGGAAGAAGGCCACGGGTCCGGGGGAGCGGCTGGGCTCGCTGCTGATCAACCCCGGCGGGCCGGGCGGCTCGGCGATCGGCTACCTCCAGGCGTACGCCGGCATCGGCTACCCCGCCGAGGTGCGCGCCCGCTACGACATGGTGGCCGTCGACCCGCGGGGCGTGGCCCGCAGCGAACCCGTCGAGTGCCTGGACGGCCCCGAGATGGACGCGTACACGCAGACGGACGTCACACCGGACGACGCGAAGGAGGCCGACACGCTGGTCGCCGCGTACCGGAAGTTCGCCGAGGGCTGCGGGACGGACGCGCCGAAGCTGCTGCGCCATGTGTCGACCGTCGAGGCGGCCCGGGACATGGACATCGTGCGGGCGGCGCTGGGCGACGAGAAGCTGAACTACGTGGGCGCCTCCTACGGCACCTTCCTCGGGGCGACGTACGCGGGACTCTTCCCGGAGCGGACGGGCCGACTGGTGCTGGACGGCGCGCTGGACCCCTCGCTGCCGGCGCGGCAGCTCAACCTCGAGCAGACGGCGGGCTTCGACACGGCGTTCACGGCTTTCGCCAAGGACTGCGTACGGCAGAGCGACTGCCCCCTCGGCGGCCGGAACACCGGGGTCGAACAGGTCGGCGAGAACCTGAAGGAGTTCTTCGCCGAACTCGACGCCCGGCCGATCCCCACCGGAGACACCGCGGGCCGCAGGCTCACCGAGTCGCTGGCCACCACCGGCGTGATCGCGGCCATGTACGACGAGGGCGCCTGGCCACGGCTGCGCGAGGCGCTGACGGCGGCGATGAAGGAGAACGACGGCGCCGGGCTCCTGGCCCTTTCCGACAGCTACTACGAACGTGACGCCAAGGGCGACTACGCCAACCTGATGTTCGCCAACGCCGCCGTGAACTGCCTGGACCTTCCGCCCGCCTTCACCTCCCCGGACCAGGTGCGGGACGCCCTCCCCGACTTCGAGAAGGCCTCCCCGGTCTTCGGCGAGAGCTTCGCCTGGGCCGCCCTGAACTGCGAGTACTGGCCGGTCGGCGCCACGGGCAAGCCCCAGCGCATCGAGGCGAAGGGCGCGGCCCCGATCGTCGTCGTCGGCACCACCCGCGACCCCGCCACCCCCTACCGCTGGGCCGAGTCCCTCGCCGACCAGCTCTCCTCGGCCCGCCTGCTCACGTACGAGGGCGACGGCCACACCGCCTACGGCCGGGGCAGCGACTGCATCGACTCCGCGATCAACACCTACCTCCTCCGCGGCACCCCGCCCGCGAACGGAAAGCGCTGCTCGTAGCCGGTGCACCCACCCCGGAGGCGGACCCCCGGCCCGCCTCCGGGGCCGGTACGAAGCACCATCCGAAACTGTGTAGACTTACCGACGTCGCTGATCGCACCATGGTGCCGACAGCACACGCCGCCTTAGCTCAGATGGCCAGAGCAACGCACTCGTAATGCGTAGGTCTCGGGTTCGAATCCCGAAGGCGGCTCTGTGGTGAAACCGCTGGTCAACAGCGGTACGCGATGGGGCCCGGTCAAGATCGCTGACCGGGCCCCATACGCATTCTGTACATGCTGGATTGATCGCTAAGCATCCGTGAGTGGCGCATCGGCAAGCGCCAGTGCGACCTTCCGCCCGGCATCGAGGGCGTCCGCCACTTCGTCCAGCCGGTCCGGGAACAGATGGCCGTAGACGTTCAGCGTCATCGACGCGTCCTTGTGCCCGAGCATCAGCTGTACGACCTTCACGTCCGCGCCGGCCGCGATGGCGAGCGACGCCGCGGTGTGCCGGAGCTTGTGCGGCGTGATGCCCATGCCCTCGAGGCCCGCCTCCTTCACCGCGGGATCGAACACCCTCGAGCGGAAGTTGGCGTACCGCAGCGGCCCACCCTCGGGCGCTGTGAACAGGAGATCGTCCGCCTTCCGCCCGCGCGCGAGGGTGCCCAGCTCGTCGGCGAACGACCGAGGCAGTGGCACAGAGCGTTTCTCGTGGTTCTTCACCGGCCCCAGGGCCAGGTGCCCGCTGACGTCGGTGTAGTTCTGCACGATCCGGATACGGCGTTGCGGCACCTGCAGCCGGCCCACCCTCACCGCGGACGCCTCTGCCCACCGGATGCCGCAGTACCCCAGCGTCAGGATGAGCAGCCGGTACTCGTCGGCCGCCAGCGCGAGCCGCTCCAGCTGGTTGTAGGTGAGGTAGACGTGCTCGTCTTCGTCGTCCGGGCGCGGCAGCTCGTGGTCGTGGCACGGGCTCACGGAAACCCGCTTGGAGAACACCGCGTGCTTCATCACCATGGACAGCACCCGGTACGCCTTGATGATGCGGGCCGCGCCCAGCAGCTTGCCGGCCTTACCCGGCTTCGTCTCCAGGTCGGTCACCCACGCGTTCACGTCCTCCCACTGGACAGCGGCGACCTGCCAGTCCCCCCACTTCGGGATGATGTAGTTGTCGAGCAGGTCCCGATAGTCGCGCTTCGTGGTCCGGCCGATCTTCCGCTTCGACGCGAACCACTCCTCGGCCACCACCCGCACCGGCGCCTTCCCCGACTTCGGGTCCCGGTATGAGCCCTTGTCCAGGCGCGCGGTGATGGCGTCCTTCTCCGCCTCGGCCTGCGGCAGCTTCGCGAACGTCCTCGCCTTGCCCTTGCCGTCGGGCCCGTACCAGCGCACCCGCCACCGGCCCGGAGGCTGCCGCTTGCTGCCCGCGCGCTTCGCCGCTTGCCAGTTCTCGACGGCGGCCTGATAGTCCGCGTGGGTGGCGCGGTCCTCAATCCACACTCGGGCCATCGGTCTCCCCCTCGCGTCCGAATTGCTGCAGAGCCTCGCTCATCTCCGCCCGCCCGCGGCGCGGCGGCCGGGCGTGGGTGAAGAAGTCCAGGTAGATCTCGAACGCCTTCTCCGCGTCGGGGTGGTCGAAGAGAGGGCCCTGCCCGTCCGCCCACTGCCAGACCTGCCAGGCCGTCGCGCGGATCTCCCCGCCGTCGACGTGCCGTCCGGGAAGCAGTTCCAGGATCGTCCCGGGCGAGTCGTCCCGGGGCAGCAGCAGCGCCGAGGGGTTCACGTTGAGCACCACGGCCAGGGCGACGAGGTCACCGACATCGACGCGGCGTTCTGCACGCTCCACCTTGGCGACCGCCGAGGGGCTGATCGGGCGACCTGCTTCCTTGAGGTGCCGTGCGAGCTGGTAGGTGGACCACCCTCGCGCCTCTCGGATGCGCCGGACGTTGGCGGCCACGTTGCGGCCGATCGGATCGGTGATCTGCGTCTTCGGGCGGGCTTCGTCAGTCATGTGAGTCAGCTTACGACTCAAGCGAATCCCCAACCGCTTTGAACTCTCTGCTACTGTCACATTCATGTGTCTAGTATCGACGCATGCGAGTCGAAAGACAACTCATTCGAGGTGGAAACGTGGCTGACGAACTGCTGACCCCCCGGCAGGTGCACGGCGATTACGGGTTCACACAGCAGACCCTCGCCAACTGGCGATGGATGGGCACCGGCCCCGCCTACATCAAGACCAGCCCCGGCCGCGGCGGACGCATCAAGTACCGGCGTAGCGCCATCGAGGCATGGCTCGACGCCCAGACCGTGCAGGCGGGAGGCGCCGCAGCATGAGCAACAAGAAAAACGCCCCCGCGGCAACGGGGGCGCAGAACGACCGACTGGACGGCGGGTCTCCCGACACGGTAGCGCACGGCTGGAGGGCACCGCAGGACCCCATGGTGGCCGACTGGCACCGCGCCCTCGACAACGCCCTGCAAGCCGCCCAGTTCCACGGCTTCCACGTCATCCCGCTGACCGTGCGGAAGCTGCCCGCCATCCGCTCCCCCCACGACAAGGGGCACGGCTGCCGGGGCGAGTGCGGGCAGTTCGGGCACGGCATCCACGACGCCTCTAGCGACCCGGCCCGCATCCGCGCCATGTTCGAGACGGCGCGCCACGCGACCGGCTACGGCATCGCCTGCGGCCGGCCGCCGCACCACCTGGTGGGCCTCGACCTCGACCGGAAGAACGGCGTCAACGGGGTGTGGGAGCTGCGGAAGCTGGCCGCACAGCATGGCATCAGCGTGCCGCAGACCGTCGTCATCAGCACACCGACCGGCGGCTTCCACGCCTGGTGGACCGGCCCGGCCGACGTGAAGGTGCCCAACCGGGCCGGGCACTTGGCGCCCGGCATCGACGTGCGCGGCTCGGGCGGCTACCTCGTCGGCCCCGGCTCACGCAGCACCCACGGCCTGTACGCCCTCGCCTCGCTCGACGAGGTCACCGTGCGTCCGGTGCCCGCCAAGTTGCTGCAGCTCATGACGGCTGGGAAGGACCGCCCGGCGCGCCCCCCGATGGCGGACGCCAAGCTGCGCAGGGTCGGCGGCGGCCGACTCCTCGTCGGCCTGGTGCAGTTCGTCCTCGACTCCGCGCAGGGACAGCGCAACGACCGCCTGTTCTGGGCGGCGTGCAAGGCGTTCGAGCACGCGGCGGCCGGACGCCTCGACACCGACGCCGCCGCCGCGGCGCTCACGCAGGCCGCCGCCGTGGTGGGCCTGCCCGACAGCGAAGCCGTGGCGACCATCGCGTCCGCCCGCGGTGAAGTCCTGGGAGCCGCGAAGTGACCGACAGCAAGAACCTCGCCCGCGAGATCGTCGAGGGCACGGGGACCGAGGTGGAGAAGGGGCGCGGCCCGTCGCAGGCGTCCCAGCTCGTCGCCCTGGCCCGCGAACGGTACGACCTGTTCATGTCGGAGGACGGCCGCCCCTACGGGGTGAAGGCCGACGGCGCGAACATCGCCCTGCCGCTGCGCGGGAAGGCCGGCCTGCGCTCGCAGCTGGCGCGCATCTTCACCGACGAGCACGGCGGGTCGGTGCCCTCTCAGTCGGCGCTCGCCGACGCGATGACCGTGCTGGAAGGTGTCGCCCAGGACGCCGACCCGCGCGTGCCGCACGTCCGCATCGGACGCCACGGCGACGGCATCGTCGTCGACCTGGCCGACGCCGACGGCCGGTGCGTCATCATCCGCCCCAACGGCTGGGAACGGGCCGCCCGCTCCCCCGTCCTGTTCCGCCGCTCCGGAGCCATGAAGCCGCTCCCCGCCCCGGTGCGGGACGGCGACGGCCTGGCCAAGCTGCAGGCGCTGCTCAACACCGACGACGAAGGGTTCCGTCTCCTCGTCGCCTGGCTCGTCGCAGCGTTCATCCCCGACCTGCCGCACCCGATCCTGACGTTCCGCGGGGAGCAGGGCACCGGCAAGTCGTACAGCGCGAAGATGGTCATCGGCATCGTCGACCCGTCCGGCGCCCCCAAGCGGACCGCACCCCGGGACATCAAGTCATGGGCCACGCAGGCCTTCAACTCGTGGGCGCTGTGCCTCGACAACGTCTCCGTCATCGCCGACTGGCTGTCCGACGCACTGTGCCGGGCAGTCACCGGGGACGGCATCGTCGACCGCGCGCTGTACACCGACGACGACGTCGTCGTCCTCGAGTTCCGCCGCGTCCTCGCCATGACCACCATCGACGCCGGGGCGCTCGCCGGAGACCTTGCCGAGCGGCTGCTGACCATCGAGCTGCACACGATCCCGGACCGCCATCGCCGCGAGGAAGCCGAGCTGGACGCGGCTTACGCCGACGCGCACGCCTCCATCCTGGCGTCCCTGTTCGATCTCCTCGCCGACGTCCTGGCCATCCTGCCCGACGTGCATCTGGAGGAACGCCCCCGCATGGCCGACTTCGCGCGCGTCCTGGCCGCAGTCGACAAGGTGAAGGGCTGGAGCACCCTCGACAGCTACAAGGCGACCGCCCGCGACGCCGTGGCCGACGTCCTGGACGGCGAGCCGTTCGCCCAGGCCGTCGTGGCGCTCGTCGACCGCGCCGGCGCCGACGGCATCACCCTGACGGCCTCCGAGTTGCTGGAGCGGGTGCCCTCTCCCGAGCGGCTGCCGAAGAAGTGGCCGAAGGACCCGACGCGCGCCGGAGGACAGCTCAAGCGGCTCGCCCCGGCGCTGCGGACGATCGGCATCGAGGTCGACGACAGCAAGCGCGGCCCGAAGCCGAAGAAGCAGCGCCTGTACACGCTGACGGCATCAGCAGAGAGAAGGTACGAAACAGCGTCCCCAGCGTCCCCCAACACGGGGGAAACCGCTCCTGACCTGGGAGAACAGGGGGGACGCTACATGGGGGACGCTAGCGGTCCCCCCACCCCCCAGGGGGACGCTGGGAACGCTGCGGGGGACGCTGACCCGTCCGTAGCGTCCCCCCGGCGCGCCACCTCTGACCAGCGCAAACACGGCAGGGGGGACGCTGGAACGCTGGGGGACGCTGGAATGCAGTCTCTCTCTGGTGACGTCCGCCCAGAGGCTCTGTCCGGACGTTCGCTCGTCCCGTGCGCCGTATGCGGCGAACCGCTCGCCCCGACCCGCAACGGCCAAACCACCCACCCATCCTGCTGACCCAATACGGAGACATGACGTGAGATACAAAGCCCTGTTCCACGGCGGAATCCCCGGCTTGCAGGCAGGCGACCGCATCCTTCCACCTGACGTAACTGGCGCCCGTCACACCATGCCCAACTTCACGACCGAAGCCGAGCTTGAGTCGGAACCCTGGCTACGGCACAGCCACCTCGTGTACGGAACGACCGACATCGAGATTGCCGTTGCCTGCGCTGCCATCTACCCGGACGGCGCGGTCTACCGGGTCCAGCTGGACGTTTCACGCCCCGACCCTGACAACCGTCTGAAACACGCCTGCGGGCCGGCGGGGACTGTTATCGCCGTGGAGTACCCACTGGTCCCCCTCTGGACGCAGGACACCTTGATGCGCGAGGTGTTGAGGGCAGAAAAGTGTGGCGACGTAACCCCGCAGATCCGTAAAGCAATGTGGGCCATGCGCCTTAAGGGTCTGGCTTGACCAGCCCCCACCCGGCCTCATCCCCACCACCTGAACCTCGAGGAAGGGGCCTCATGCCCACACCCACCCTCGTCCGCGCTCACTGCCCTTCCTGCCGCGCGGTCCGGCCGGCCCGCCACGTCGGCAGTACGACCGTCCGGCGCCTGCCGCACACCCTCCTGCAATGCCAGGACCCAGCGTGCGAACTCGTCTGGGCGCAGCCCTCCGACATCCGACCGGCCGCCAGTACGGCCGCATAAGGAGACGACATGACGACCCCCAACCACCACGGCCCCAGGCCACGAGAGGACACCATGACCACCCTGAACGCCACTCTCCGCGACACCATCGCCCTCGTCGGCGGTGGCATCTTCCCCACCACCGACCCCGCCCACGAGACCGTCGTCCGGGCCGTCATCGACGACCTCCGGGCAGCCGACCCGGACGACGTCATCAATTCCTTCCTCGGGCTCACCGTTGTTCTGGTCGAACGCCTCGCCCAGCTCACGAACAACACCCCCGAGTCCTACTGGAACCGCACCGCGGCAGAGATCTCCGCTCACCTCGCAGAACTGGAGAACCAGGCATGACCCCAGAAGAGAAAGCCGCATGGAAGGCCCACATGAAGGCCGTCATCGCCCGCCAGCAAAGCCCCGCCGGCCGAGCGCTACACCGCTTCGCCACCGAGTGGATGAACGGCACCGCTGACCGCTCGCAGAGCATCGCTCCCCCGGCCGCACGCCCCGCAGCAGCACGTACACCGCGGCAGCCGGCCGAGCGCGAGCAGCTGCTCGACGCCGGCCTCGTCTTCAGCGTCCGATCACAGGACCTCGAGCGGAGCGCAGCCGAGCACCGTATCCGCCGACGCTGTGCCGACCAGGAGCGGCAGCGGCAGGAACGAACGTGGCAGCGCATTCGGGACGCGCAGGGTCTCGACGCCGCCGACGCCTGGCTGCGAGACCAGGGATGAACCGCCCGACCTGGCGGAACATCGCCGAGCACGAAGCGGCACATGCCGTCGTCGCCGCCCACTTCGGGCTACGCGTCCACGAGGTCGTGGCCCGTACCCCGGGCAACGGCTACACCATGCACGACGTAGCCACCGATCCGATGCAGCAGGCCGCCATCATCGCCGCAGGCGACGCCTACGGCCGGCACCGCGGCAGCGTCTCCTACGTCGACCTCGGATGCGGCGACCTCGCCACCTTCGAGCGGCAGCACGGCCTGTCCCGGCTGTGGCAGGCCGAGCGCCTGGCCCTCGACATCCTCGACCAGCACCAGGCCGCGGTGACCAGGCTCGCCGACCGCATCGAACGCGAGCGCCGCATCACCTTTCCCCGCTGATCATCGACTGTGCCCGGCACCCAGCGTGCCGGGCACAGTCGTACCCAGCCACCCCCACCCGGACGCACCGCCCCTCGGTCGGTCCACCCCGAGCCGAGCCGCTCACGCATCATGATCGGCTTCACGCGACGAAGCCCGGCCATGACCGCCGTCGCCACCCGCTGGTACCGGCAGCACGCCAACCGCGGGATCGGCCAGCCAGCCGGACGACAGGCATCCCGAGCCTGGTGACTGCTGCGCTCACGGCGCCCCGGTCACTCACCGGGCCGGGCCCGGAAGCACTGGCAGGCAGGGCGGGCGGCACCCGGCCCGGGCAGGCCGGCCACCCCACCCGGACACACCGCCCCTCGGTCGGTCCACCCCGAGCCGAGCCGCTCACGCATCATGATCGCCTTCACGCGACGAAGCGATGAGCAGCGCGGTCGCGACCGGTCGGGCCGAGGGGAGGGGGGCCTTGGGCCATCGTGAGATCCGGGAGACGGGCGACCCAACTGCCCTTCGTGGTCGGTTTTGCGCGCGGCCCGATCGAGCCGCTATCCCGCTGAAGCGAAGGCCAACGGATTAGGCGATGCGACCCACATGCACCCTGCGCCCCTTGTGTCCGAATTTGCAGGTCGGTTGCTCGCTTTGCCCCTAATCCGCCGGTGTCAAGGCCAGCGGAATAGCGGGGCGGGGCGGCCGCCCCGGCAGCCGTCACTGCTCGGGGGCGACGACGAACGTCCCCTTGTTCGGCAGCGTGACGACGAGGCCGCGGTCGCGCAGCTCCTGCACAGCGCGGCGTGCGGTACCCGGGGCTACGCCGTACTGGGCGCCCATCTCGCGTTCGTTCGGCAGGCGCGCGCCGTGCGGGAGTCGGCCGGACCGGATCTCGGCTTCCACCTCGTTGGCGACGCGCACGTAGACGTAGACGAACGGGTCTTCGCTCATGCTCCGGAACGTAGGGCGGCACCCTGCAACAGGCACCCGTAGGTGGCACCATGTGGCCGTATGGGGTGCCATGTAGTGGCCTATAGCGGTACCGTCCGACCAGCGAAAACCCCCGCGGCTGCCGGGCCCGGGGGTATGGCCACCGCTACGAGGGAGCGACGACATGGCAGAGACTACGCAGACCGAGCCCCCCACGGACACCCCCGCCACCCCTACGGCGTTCGGCTGGTGCCACTGGCATCAGGGCAACACCGACGGCGTGCGGCTGATCGACGTCATCGAGCAGGGCTCCGGCTCGGGCATCACGCACTTCGCCTGCGAGCCGTGCCGCGGCGTCCACGGCCTGGTGCCGTTCGCGGACCGGCCGTGAGCGCGGCGAGTCGGCGTTCGCCGACCCCTGCGGCGGCGACAGGCACCTACCGGACCGGGCCCGCCGGACTGGCCTACCGGGCGCTGCTGGAGCACACGCAGCAGTGCAAGCAGTGCGTGGACGACGTCGGGCAGTGCGCGACGGGCAGGGCGCTGGTGCGGACCCTGCGGGAGGCCGCCCGCGGCCGATGAGACTCCGGTCCGGCCGCTGAGGCTTCCCCCGGGCGAAGCGGTCGGGCCGGGCAGCAGACAGCCCCCGAGGCAGGCCCTCGGGGGCTGTTCTGTGTGTTCTGCAGGCTCAGCTACTGCCCGCCTCGTGGGTGCGACGCCACGCGTTGTGCGCCCGCCTGCCGAGGCGCAGCCGGAGCCTGCGGCCACGGCAGCGCGGGCATGTCCGCGGCTTCCCGAACCGCTCGACTACACCGGCGCCGGCGCACCTGCGGCACGGGCCGAACGGCTTCACCGCGCACAACACTGAGTAACCGCCGATGCCGAGCAGCAGCACGGCCATAGCAACCAGCACGATGCCTCTCCCCCTTCTGATGTGGGTGTTTCCCGTTTCCTCGCACCGCCTCCGCTAGACGCTAGGTGCCTGGTCACGGGCGATGTTCACTGCTAGTAGGGGTGCTAGGCCTAGCAGGGTGATCCGCTAGACCTAGCCCCCGTGCGCGTCCTATCCGGCGGCCCGGTCGGCGTCACGGCGCGTGATGGCGGCGGCCACGTCCGCGCGCTCGATACCGCGCCGGTTCTTGCCCTCGCCCTCGTCGGTCTGCCCCCACACCTGCCCGGTGCGGATGCCCCACGGCTTGAGTGAGGCCGTGACGTTCTCGCCCTTCCACTCGCCGTAGACGTCGGGGCGCAGCTCGGCGAGGCGGGCGGCGATCCGCTCGCACCACACGGCCTTCTCGTCGGCGCCCACGACCTTCAGCACGTCGCCGAGGACGTCGAAGCCGGCCGTCTGCTTCGGGCCCTGGCCGAGGGCGTGGCCGGTGACGTTGCCGTAGTCCTCGCGCAGCTGCCGGGCGCGGGCGACGACCAGTTCGGCGCCGGGCCCGTCGACGAACGCGGACGCCACGATCTGCGGGTCGTCGCCCTCGCCGGACATCCAGCAGATGCCGCGGTCCGAGCGGGAGAACATCGTCGCGCGGATGCCGGCCTTGTAGGCCCCAGTGCCGAGGACCATGTCGTTGGCGGTGTGGCCCATCACCTTCAGGCAGAACCGCAGGACGGCGTTGGCGCTGATGCCGGGGGGCAGGCTCTTGGCGTCGGGGCGCTGGGTGGCGAACATGCCGACGATGCCCAGCGCCGGGCCGCGCTTGGCGATGTCGGTGCAGATGGACTCGAGCTCGGCGCCGTACTTGTCGTGCTCGAACGGCACCTGGCACTCGTCGAAGCCGACGACGATCGGGTGCAGGCCAAGGCTGCGGTCGTTGGCCAGGGCCGGGGTCACCTTCGACTCGGGGCAGCGGGACTTGGGCAGGTTGCGGATCACCTTGGCCCGGCGGCGCAGTTCCTCCTTCAGCTCCCGCATCGCGTGAAGGACGTAGAGCAGATCGTCATCGTCCTCGCCGGACCGGTAGCGGTGCATCACCGGCTCGAGCGGACCGAGGTCGCCGGTGCCCTTGAAGTCGAAGCCGTACAGCTCGGCGCGCGGGTCCAGGGCGGCGATGAGCAGCAGCAGGCGCAGCAGGAACGTCTTGCCCATGCGGGGGATGGAGCCGATGACCACGGAGGCGAACATCAGGGTGACGACGATGTCCCGCATCCGCTGGTCGTTGCCGAACACGACGGGCTTGAACAGGTCGACCTGGCCGTCCTTCAGCAGTGGCCACGGCGGCTTCGTCGTCTCGTTCATCGGCTTGTCGCCCACCCACAGGATCAGCCGGCCCTCGTGCTCCTCCGGGTCGCCGGAGGGCCACACGCAGCCGAGCTTGCGGCGCAGGCCGGAGGCGAGGGCCTGGCGCTCTTCCATCACGTCCTCGGGTACGACGCCGTAGGGCAGGTCGAGGTCGGCGCGGTAGCCGGGCCCGTCGCGGGTGATCTCCGAGGTGAAGCGCATGCCGTTCATGTCGCCGCCCCGCTTGATGGCGGCGGTGATGCGCGGGTTGCCGATCGACTCCAGGGCGCGCAGCACGATCGTGCCGGTGAGCTTCTGCAGCTCGGTGCGCATCACCGCGGGGCCGATGACGGGGGCGTCCGGCTGCTGGCCGAAGTAGCCGAGGGTCAGCACCCCGCCGGCGGCGAAGGCGTACAGGAAGGCGGGGGCCATGACGTACAGCCACAGGGCGAAGCCGAGGCCGAACACGCAGGCCACGAGCGTGACCAGGCCGCGCAGCCGGACCCGGTTGCCGCGCAACCGGGCCAGCGTCAGGTACTCGGCGGCGTCCTCCTGGCGGACGGCGTGGTCGCGCAGCGGGGCGGCCTCGCGGTCCCACACCCACCGGTTCGTCGAAGCGACCAGCCGGGCGGTGCCGCGCGGTGCCATGAGGGCGAGCTGCGCGGCGTACCAGGGGGCGCGCAGCCCGTGGTAAGCGGTGGCATACCAGGCATGGCCGGCGGCCCGCTCCACGGTCGCGATGAGGTCGCGGCGGGAGCGCAGCCAGGGGGCGACGATCGGGCGGCGCTTCTCGCTGGTGACGCCCGGGGCGGGCAGCGTCGGGTTGTCCACCGGCACCGGTGCGGCCGGCTCCGGTGCGATCGGCGGGGCGATGAGGGTGGGCGGGACGTGCAGCGGGTGCTCTGCGATCTCGGTCATGATGGGCGTTCCTTCTCTCTGCGGAGGGACGGGAGGCCCGGGGCGGCCGACTTGCTGCCAGGCGGACGGCCGCCCCGGGGCGTTGCTACTGCTTGCGGCGCGCGTCCTCGCGGGCCTGCGCCTTCGCTCGGATCTCGTCGACGCGCTTCTCGAGCCGGGCGGTGCCCTTGCCCTGTGCCTTGCGGCGCTGGATCTGCGCGCCGAGAGCGACGACGCGGGCCAGCTCAGCCCAGGTGTGCGGGTCGTGATTCGTGGCGGGCATGGAAGGTTCCTCTCGTGTGGGTGCGCCGGTCAGTCGAGGAGTTCGTCTTCGGTGAGACCGCCGGGGATGTGGTGGACGCGCACGCCCTCGGTCGTGACGATCACGACGTCAACGCCGCCCTCAACCTTCTCGTCGGTGACAAAGCCGCCTTCGTTGCGGGGCTTCTCGCTACGTCCGAACATGAGCGGTCCTCTCGCGATGGGACCGGGGCTGTCCCGGCTCCCCTCACCGCCCGGGCAGGCCGGGCGGATCGGGCAGCAGGTCAGCCGATCAGCGCTTCTTCTGGGCGTCCTGCCAGATGGAGCGGAGGACCAGGGCGAGGACCGCGACGGACAGGGCACCGATGGCGATGGCGATGGACGCGAACGCCAGGCCCACACCGCCGACGCAGATGGCGGCGCCGATGCCCAGCCACTCGCCCGCGCTGCGCCCCTGCTGGTGCTGGCATGCCGGCTGCTGCGGCTGCTGCTGGTTGAGCAGCTGCTGGGCGGCGAGGATCGCGGCGATCTGCCGGACCATCTCCGAGTTGTCGGCGGCCTCCGCAGCGTCGCGGGCGGCCTTCTCCAGGTCGCTCACGATGCCGCCTCCGTGACCACCGCGCGGCGCAGCTCGGTCGCCTCACGGCGGGACAGCCCCAGCTCATCCTGCAGCCGCTTGATGGTCACCGGGCGGCGCGTCGACCTGACCGCCTCCCGGTGCAGGCTGCGGGCCTTCTTGCGCAGGTCAGCGGGCGTGAGCGCGATGACCTCGGTGACCACCTCCCGGGCTGTCTCGGCAGGCACCGCAGCGGTCACCTTGCAGTTCAGATCCGAGCCCTTGAACGGGTCCCAGATCGTCACTGACTCCAGCGCGGGCGCCTGCGGGATGACCACCGGGGCGGGCTCCAGCACCGGCCGCGGCTGGTCATCCCCGACCCGCTCCACGGTCACCGGCTCGGTCACCTCGGTGGTCACCTCGGGTGCGTCGTCCTGACCGGCGAGGGCCTGGTGTACCTGCCGCATCAGGGCGCCGAAGGCGAGGAGCGCGGCCGTGGGCGGCACGGCGGCGACCACGTAGTCGAGCCGCCCGGCGTTCTCACCCACCCCGGCCACGTTCAACGCGATGGAGCTGCCGGAGCCGACGACCGTCAGGCCGATCGCCCACCAGTCGACACGGTGGCTCAGGGCGGCGCGCAGCATCAGCAGCTCGCCCGCGACGATGAACAGGTCCAGGGTGGCGGGCCAGACCCAGGCGCGGACCTCCTTGCCTTCCATGCCGTGGGCGAGGGCGACCTCGGCGAGGTGGGCGTAGGACAGCCAGAACGCGGCGGCCGTGAGGGCGATGATGACGAGGCCGGCGCCGATGGCGAGGGCGCGGGAAGGGTCGCGCTTCACAGGGTCTCCTCGGTGACGATGACGGCCAGCTGGTCGGCGAGGTCGCGCAGCCGGTCGGCGTGCGTGTCCAGCTCGGCGGCGAAGTCGTACAGGCCTGCCGGGTCGAAACCGCCGGCGCCCTCGTAGGAGAGGACGACGAACGCCTGGATCTCGCGGGTGCTGCGCTCGGCGCACGGTGCCTGCGAGACGACCGCGTGGCCGATGGTCCGGCCGTGGACGGTGAGGGCGATCTCAGGGGCGTTGTGAGCGATGTCGGTGCGGTAGGTGTCGGGCCGGTGGTCGGCGTGGCCGACACACCACGACGGTTCGGGGAGTGTCACGTCCCCGTGGTCGATGGTGGCCAGGGTGACGGTGCGCGGCTCGGTGCTGCTGCTCATCAGACGGTCACCCCCGCGGCCTTCATCGCGCCGGCGAAGACGACGGCGAGTTCGCCGACCGTGATCCGTCCGGCGAGTTCCGGTATCTCCTTGAGGAACAGGACGGCCGTCTTCTCTCCGGCGACGGAGTAGCGGTGCGACCGGCCGCACGGGCCGCACGTGGCGAACGTGCCACCCGTGCGGGCCGAGTACTGCTCGGTGGCCGGGATGCGGCAGAACGCGCACTCGACGGCCGCCTGGTCGGCGTCGGCCAGCGGGTCCGGCCACGCCTGGCCGAACGCGTTCGCGTGCTCGCCGACGTGCCCGCGCTCGAGGACGCACGGGATGCGGTGGATACCAATCGCCGGCCCGTGCTCCCAACCGGGCCGGCGGGCGCCGCAGAGCGCGGCGGAGGGTACGTTGTTGTGCATGGTTCGGTCCCTTTGTAGGAGGGTCGGCACCTAGGCCCCGCATCGGTGTTGGAGCACCGGGCGGGGCTGCTTCGTTTTCGGGAAGCAGTGAATCCAAAGTACGCCTACTTGAGTCTGAAATCAACTCATCTGGAGAAGGGGGTCACTCGCGCTGCCGTACACATGCCGTACACGTCAGTGAGGGAAAGTCAGGGATATGGCGAGACAGCTAAGGATGGGAAAAGTGCAGGTCAGCGGCGTTCTCGCCCGAAAAGCAAGGTCGCGAGGGTGGCTCTATTGATCTCGTAATGCGTAGGTCTCGGGTTCGAATCCCGAAGGCGGCTCCGCCGAGACCCCAGGTCAGACAGCCGCTGACTTGGGGTTTCTTGCTGCTCGGGGCGTGGCGGGGCGCATGGCTGGAGTGCCGTTCTCCGGCGGCTTCGTCGGCCTCGTCGTGTTACTCCCCGTGCCAGATCCGGTGCGGATCCACGAGTTCCACGTCGTGACGCTCCGCTGCGGCCCGGGTCAGGTCGAGGTCGAAGCCGGGGCGTCCGAAGAGCAGCAGTTTCGCGCTCGCCGCGCGTGCCCCGCGCGCGACCAGCAGACCGCGGATGCGGTCGAGCCGGTCGAGCCGGTCGAGGCCGACGAGGGTCCGGGCGCGGTCGGAGACTTTGCTTCGCCGATGGCGCGGACGACCGGGTTGTGAGTCTGCCTGCGCTCGCCCTCGTCCAGTGCCACGACGTCGATCTCGTGCTGCTTGCTTGCCGGCCGGGTCGTTCACGACGGTGCTGCCGATTTTGCCGATGGCGCCGCCGAGGGTGTGTGCCGAGGCGTGGCGGGATGCCCATTCACGGGCGAGCTGCTCGAAGGCGGGACCGAAGATCTGGGCGCTGACGGTGTGTTCGGCGGCGCGCCAGGCAGGCTGTGCCCTGCGTTCCTCGAAGGCGGCGAGCCGGGGTGTGGTGCCGAGCCGGTGGAGGCGTACGGCGGGGTCGGCGAGCCGTAGGACGGGACGGCGTTGCAGCAGCAGGTCCTCGTCCTTGATGAGGAATCCGGAGGTGGTGAGGACGTCGAGCGGGTGGTGGAGGCTGCGCAACAGGAAGCTTTTTCCGGTACGCCGTCGGCCGTAGAGGATTCCGACGAGTCAATCTCGGCCGCGCGGACTCGGCGTGGTGCGGTGTGGTGCGGCGGTAGCGTGGCGTGACACAAAGCACTGCGGGCGAGTGGGGCGGGCGGGTTCATGCGGATGCGGTTCGAGGCCGAGGCGGAGGAGGAGTTCGAGGCGGCGTGCGGGTTGCTGGTCGACCGGCTGGTCCGGTGGGCCGGGGAGCAGGGTCTGCCGGTGGACGGCTTCCTGGCCGAGGCGGCGCTGGAGTACCGGCACCGGGCGACCGTCGACGGCCGACTCGGGTGGTGGGAGCCGCGGCACGTGGAGGAACTGCTCCTCTCCTGGTTTCCCCGGCAGGTCACCGAACTCCCCGGGGAGGAACGCGGCGACGCCCCGGGCACGTTGCGCACGTTGCTGCGCTATCTGCACGCCGCGCAGTTGGCGGACCCGCGCGGCCCCGTGCTCGAGGAGTCCCTCGCCGCGGTCGACGCGGCCGCGGAACGGTACCCGGCGGTGATGGCGGACCGTACCCGCTGGGGTCTGGCGAAGTACTGGATGACGACAGCCGCCGAGCAGGGCGTGGACATCCGGGACGGGGCGGCGTTGCAGCGCTTCGCGGACCGGGCGCAGCGCGGCGAGGTCGCCTACGACCAGCAGACCCTCGACGCGATCATGGAGCAACGGCTCACCGGCCGTGCACCGTCCGGTGCGGCCCGGGCCGAACCGCAGCTGCCCGTGACGCTCCCCACGGACGACGAGTTGCGACGACGGGCCGAAGGGTCGGCGATCGTGTCGCAGTTGCGCGGGCTCGCCGAGTGGGCGGGGCCGGGCGGCCGGATGGTGACGGGAACGGGGCGGCTGCGGATGGCGGACGCCCGTGAGCTGGTGGACGTGCTGGGCACCGGCGACAGGACCGAGGGGGTGCGTTCGTCGGCCGACCTGCCGCAACTGGGGCTGCTGGTGGAGTGGGCGAAGAAGGCGCGGCTGGTCCGGGTGGCCAAGGGGCGGTTGCACGCGGTGGCCAAGGCCCGGCCGGTGCTGGCCGACCCGCTCCAGCTGTGGTTGCGCGCCTTCGACGCGTGCTTCGAGCTGCGGCGGGCCCTGATCGGGGCGCGCGGCGGCCGGCACGTCGAGTCGATGCTGTTCGACGCCTACGAGGACGTGCTGGAGGATGTGCTGAACACGCTCTACAGCCTGCCGTACCCGATGCCCTGGCCGCGGCTGCGCGACTCCGTGCACCTGGCCTACCGCGCCCGCTTCCAGCTGGGCGACGGGTCGGACCGCCGGCACCGGATGTGGTTCGAGCACGCCGACCGGGACCTGCGCACGGTGCTCGACGTGCTGGACGGCCTGGGGGCGATCGAGCGCGACCAGGGGATGGCCGATCCGGTGTTCCTGGAAGTCGACCTCCCCGATGCCGGACCTGAACTGCCCGCGGGCATGCCGCCGGAGCTCGCGGAGCTGCTGGGCGTCGCGGGGGCTGCAGCGGACCCGGCGGCGCAGGAGCGTGCCGATGCCCGGCGTGCGGAGCTGACGGCGGGTCCGGTGGAGCTCATTCGTCTCACCGGGCTGGGCACCCGGGCCGTACGGCAGCGGCTGCTGGCGGACGGCCGGGACGCGCCGCTGGTCGGTGAGCTGGCTCAGGCGCCGGCGGCCGGTCTGCTGGGGGCACTGGCCGATGACTACGACCTGGACACCGCCCGTGTGGAGCTGGCCGGCTGGCTTTCGGCCCGCGGGGAGCGGGAGGCCGCTCTGCGGCAACTGACGGACGCCGTGGGGAACATGGCCTTCCGCACCCGTGCGCAGGCGATGCTCGACGTGCTGCAGGTGGCGTTGCCGGACGGTGAGGGCGAGCGGCTGCTGCACCGGCTGCGGGGTGACAGCCGGTTGGCGCCGCCGGCGCTGAACACGCTGGCGCAGCGTGAACTGCTGTCTCCCGAGGACATGACCGATGCCGAGCATCTGCTGGTGCTCGCCGAGAGCCTGCTTCAGCTCGTGGAGCTGGCGGGCGGCCGGGACGGCGCCGAGGAGGCGCTGCGCGCCCAGGGCCCCGAGGCCGGGGAGGCGGTTGCCGCCGCCCTGGCCTCCACGCACCCGGACCGGGCCGGACTCGACGAACTCAGGCAGCTGGCGGGCCGGGTGCTGCGCTCTTCCGCCGCCCGTACCGGCCGCTCCCGCAAACGCGGGCGCCCCGCCGGCAGGAACACCCGCAAGCGGCGCCGCTGACCGGGACGACGCGGGCCACCGGCGCTCCCCGGCGGCGCGCTGTGTCAGACCTCGGCAATGCGGACGCCGGGGCCGCACAGCAGGTGGAGGTCTTCGGGATCCGAGGTCAGGACGGTCACCGGGGCCGTTGAGGCGAGGGCCTGCGGGAGCCGGCCGGGGAGCGGCGCGCCATGCGCCGGCGGACGGTGCGGCGGCTGACGCGGCTGGGGCGGCCGCCGGTCATCTGAGCGGTGGGTGAGGACCGGCGTACGCCATGTCCTCATGCCCCCTCAGCTCCTCATGCCGAGGCCTCACTTGGCGTCCGCGTAGCACTCCACCACCGCCGTCGTGAACGGGAAGCGGACCGGGGTCTGTCCGAACGTCAGCCGGCCCGCCAGGGCGGCGGCGTCGCGGATCGCGGCCGCCACCGTCTGCGCCTCCCGTTCGGGGCAGTGCACGATCACCTCGTCGTGCTGGAAGAAGACCAGTTCGGCGGCCATGTCCGTCAGGGTCTGCCGCAGTGCGGCGAGCAGCAGCAGGGTC
Organism: Streptomyces sp. NPDC004051; assembly: GCF_053604275.1. Taxonomy (NCBI): domain Bacteria; kingdom Bacillati; phylum Actinomycetota; class Actinomycetes; order Kitasatosporales; family Streptomycetaceae; genus Streptomyces; species Streptomyces sp. NPDC004051. Next base: position 33,069 of record NZ_JBSGHG010000039.1, read on the forward strand.
CAGTCGGCGGCGCTGCCCTGGACGACGAAGTTGCGGGTGAAGCGGCCCCGCGCGCGGGCGTCGGTCGAGGCGTAACCCGGTACCCACTGCCGGGCGGCGTCGGGTTCCTCCTCGGCGGCCGGGATGCCCGCCTCCTCCGCCGTGTCGTCCGCCGCACGGGCCGCGGGCGGGCAGGTGCGGCCCAGCCAGGTCCGTACGAGCCTGCCCTCCTCGCCCGCGCGGGCGGCCTCGTCGACGTAGGCGACCGCCCGGGGGAAACGGCGCCGGAGGGCGGCGAGGTTCTTCAGGCCGTCGCCGGAGGTCTGGCCGTAGACCGCGCCGAGGACGGCGAGCTTGGCCTGCGCGCGGTCGCCGGAGAAGACGCGGTCGGACACCGACTGGTAGAGGTCGGTCTCCCGGCCGGCCACCTCCATCAGCCCGGGGTCGCGGGAGATCGCCGCCAGGACCCGCGGCTCCATCTGGGCGGCGTCGGCGACGACCAGCCGCCAGCCCGGGTCGGCGACCACCGCGCGGCGGATCACCCTGGGGATCTGCAGCGCGCCCCCGCCGTTGGTCACCCAACGGCCGGTCACCGTCCCGCCCGCCAGGAACTCGGGCCGGAAGCGGCCGTCGCGCACCCAGTCCTGGAGCCAGGACCAGCCGTGGGCGACCCGGATGCGGTACAGCTTCTTGTACTCGATCAGCGGCTCGACCGCCGGATGGTCGATGGACTCGAGCTCCCACCGGCGGGTCGAGGAGACCTTGATCCCGGCCTGCGCGAACGCCTTGACGACGTCGGCGGGCAGGTCGGGCCGTACCCGGCGGCCGAAGGCGGCGGACACCTCGTCGGCGAGTTCGGCGAGTCTGCGCGGTTCGCCGCCGCCCGCGTACCGCTCGCCGAGGAGGTCGTGCAGGACCGCGCGGTGCACGTCCGCCCGCCAGGGCACCCCCGCGCGGTTCATCTCGGCGGCGACGAGCATCCCGGCCGACTCGGCGGCCACCAGCAGCCGCATCCTGTCCGGATGCGCGGTCGCGCCGAGCCGGCGCTGCTGCTCGGCGTAGACCGCGAGGAGGTCCTCCAGCGGTATGTGCGCGGTGCGGGGTTCGAAGAGGGAGGACTGTGCGCCCGGCTCGGCCGGACGCTGCGGCGGATCGGGCGGTACGGGGCCGCCGCGCAGCCGGGCCAGGGCGGCCGCGGCCGAACGGGGCTCCCCGTACCGCCCCTCGTGGCCGAGCAGGAGCGTCTCGGCGGCCTCGACGTCGTAGCACCGCGCCACTCGCACCCCCGCGGCGAGCAGGCGCGGATGGACCTCGGCGGTGGACCGCCACACCCACCGCGTGACGCCGGGACGGCTCCGCACGGCCTCGGCGGGATCCTCCTCCCGCCGCACCGGAGCGGTGGGCAGCCCGTCCGGGCCGAGGGGGGCGACGTCCACGCCACCGTCCTCGGCCGGAGCGAGCGCCCACCGGTCGGCCATGCCGCGAGTGTGGCAGGGGGGTCTGACAGCGGTCTGACGACACCCCCGGGCCCGGATGCCCGGGTCAGCCCTGCCCGGGTTCGGAATCGGGCTTCGTGGGCCGTCCGTCCGCCGCCTCCGGTTCCCGCGTCTCCAGGAACTCCGCCAGCATCTCGGTGACGTACTGCTCGGTGGCGGCCTTGTCGATGCCGAGGCCGCTGAGCACGCCCTCGCCGTTCTCGTGCTCCAGCAGGGCGAGCAGGAGGTGCTCGGTGCCGACGTAGTTGTGGCCGAGGCGGAGGGCCTCGCGGAAGGTGAGTTCCAGGACCTTCTTGGCCGCCGGGCCGTACGGCACCAGCTCGGGGGCCTCCTCGACGGGCGGCGGGAGCAGCGCGGTCGCGGCCGCGCGGACCGCTTCCAGGGTGACGCCCTGCTCGGTGATCGCCTTCGCGGCCAGGCTGCCCGGCTCGGCCAGCAGGCCGAGGACCAGGTGCTCGGGCAGGCCCTCGGCGTTCCGCGCGGCCTTGGACTCGTTGTGCGCGGCCATCACCACGGTGCGGGCGCGGGTCGTGTAGCGGTGGAAGCCCTCGTTCGGGTCGAGCGGGGCCGAGTCCTTCGTCACGAAACGCTTCTGGGCCGCCTGCCGGGTGACGCCCATGCTCTTGCCGATGTCCGTCCAGGAGGCGCCCGAGCGCCGGGCCTGGTCCACGAAGTGGCCGATCAGGTGGTCCGCCACGTCGCCGAGGTGCTCTCCCGCGAGCACCGCGTCCTGAAGCTGCTGGAGGGGCTCCTCGTGGACCTTCTTGATGGCCGCGATGAGGTCGTCGAGACGCACGGATGACTTGATGCCGGGGTTCGTCGTCATGTGTCAACCTTAGGTTGACAGCAGGGAGGCGTCAACCGCGAGTTGACAGATGGGTGCGTCAGGTCCAGGGCTCGGCGGGGGGAGGGGGCATGGCACGATCGGCCCGTGAGCACGTCCAGCACCGTCGACCGCGCCTTCCGGGCCGCCCTGTACGCCACCACCGACGACGCCCTCGACGCCGGCGCGTCCCTGCTCGCCTCCGATCCGGCGGCGGACGCCGAACTCGCCGGGCGGGGCGAGGAGTTCGTGGCGACGGCCTGGCGGCGCGGCTGGCAGCCCGCCGACCTCGTACGGATCGTCCGGCGCGAACTGGACGAGGTGCACGTACGGCTGGTCGCGGCGCTGATCCGCGCGCAGGCGCCGCGGGACCGGCCCCGCGGCCCTCGCTGGCGCGCCCAGCTCGGCGAGCTCGAGGGCCACGGCGGCCCGGGTGAACGCGGTGAACGCACCGACCGCTTCTCGCACGCCACCGCCGTACTGGAGCTGTACCGGCTGCTGTTGCGCCTGCCCGCCCTCGAACCCCTCGACGAGCCCGACGGGGGCACGGGCTCACCCGCGCGGGAGCGGCGCCCGGAGTCCCGCATGCTGGGCCGCATCCGGGCGCTGCTGGCCAAGGCGGAGGCGACCGGGTTCCCGGAGGAGGCGGAGGCCCTCACCGCCAAGGCGCAGGAGCTGATGGCACGGCACAGCGTCGACGAGGCACTGCTCGCGGTGCGGGCCCCCTCGGCGACGGCCCCGGGCGCGTGCCGGATCGGGGTGGAGCCGCCGTACGAGCAGACCAAGGCCGTGCTGCTGGACGCGATCGCCACCGCGAACCACTGCCGGGCCGTGTGGAACGAGGCCTTCGGCTTCTCCACCGTGGTCGGCTTCGCCCCCGACCTGGAGGCGGTGGAACTCCTCTACACCTCCCTGCTCGTGCAGGCCGGTACGGCCATGACGAAGGCGGAAGCGGCCCAGCGGGCCGGGGGACGCAGGCGGACCAAGACCTTCCGGCAGTCCTTCCTCGCGGCGTACGCGCACCGCGTGGGCGCGCGTCTCGCGGCGGCCGCCGAGGGGCAGGTGACGGACGACCTGCTCCCGGTGCTCGCCTCCCGCGACGTCGCGGTCACCGAACGGCTGGACCGCCTGTTCCCGGAGACGACGACCACCCGGCTGCGCGGGGTGAGCGACGCGGCGGGATGGGAGGAGGGCGCGCGGGCGGCGGACGACGCCCAGGTCGAAGCGCGCGGACGGCTTCCCGGACGGCGCCCCTGAACCGGGCCCCGCCCCGTCACTGCCTGCCCGGCCGTCTGCCCGGCCCCCGCCTGCCCGGTCACTGTTTGCCCGGTCCCTGACCGCCCGGCCCCGCCTGCTCGGTCTCCCGACCGTTCGGTCTCCCGCCTGCCTGGTCTCCCGACCGTCTGGCCCCTGACCGCTCGGTCCCCCGCCCGCTGGGTCTCCCCCCTGCTCGGTCACTGTCCGTCTGGTCCCCCGGCTGCTCGACCCCACGCCCGCCCGCCCGGTCACTGCTTGCCCGGTCCCCGACCGCTCAGTCGCCCGCCCGCTGGAAGGCGCTCACGGTCGCGTCGGCCGCGCCCGCCCCCTCGCCCTGGTTCGCCACCGGTCCGTACGACCAGGGGAACTCGCGGGTGTCGGAGCCGCCGGGAAGGCCGATCTCCAGGGTCTTCGCGTCCAGGCTCAGGCCGGCGCCCTCCGGTCCGCGCACGTAGGTGACCGTGAAGGAGGCGGACCCGCCCTCGGTCAGGGTCAGCTTCTGGGCCGTGGCGCCGTCCGTCGGCGTCAGCGCGACGGGCTCGCCCCCGGCCGCCACCAGGCTCACCTCGGGGAAGCCGTCCAGGACACAGGCGGGGCCCTGGTTGACGAGGTCCACGGGGACCTCACCGGTGTCACCGGCGGCCGGGGCCTCGCTCGCGGGGCCGACCTCCGGGCTCACCGTCGCGACCGAACAGGCCTTGATCTCCTGCTTCTGCTTCGCGTCGTCCTTCGCCCCGTCGCCACCGCCCTCGCCGCCGCAGGCGGTCAGCAGGAGGAGGGCGGTGACGGCGGTGACGGTGGTCGGCATGGCGCGCATGATGATTCCCCTGGGGTCGTGGAGCAGCCCCCAGATCATCACACCCCGGGAGCCCTCCCGGTGCACCCGGAGGGCGGACTCCGCAGGGGCTGCCGGCCGCGCGGGCCCTACGACGCCGGCCCCGCGGCCGGCAGCCCCTACGACCCCGGCCCCGCGGCCGGCAGCCCCTGCGGCAGCCGGCCGCCCTCGGCCTTGGTGAACGTCTCGGTGCCGAGAGGGCCCTCCCAGGTGACTTCCAGGGTGGATCCGCTCACGAGGTCGATCGTGCCGCTCGTCCGGTCCGTCCTGCCGTCCGCGCACTCCAGGCTGATCGTCGAGGCCCCGGTGTCCTCCCGCGCGGTGCCACTGCACATGGTGCCGCCCATGGCGAAGAGGGCCGCCTGGTCGCCGGTGAACATCAGGGCCACGGCCTTGCCCCCGACCGTGGTGAACCAGCTGCCCTCCAGCTTGTCCGTGGGGACGCCGGTCGCCTCCGCACCTCCGTCGTCGGACCCGGCCCCGGCGCCGCCTGACCCGGGCGTGGTCGGCGCGGCCGGTGCGGCAGGTGCGGACGGCGTGGTGCTGGGCGCGGAGCCGTTGCGGGAGTCGCCGTCACCGCCGCACCCGGTGAGCACCAGCGCGCCGGCCAGTGCCAGAGCCGCGTACGCGATCCGCATACGACGGCCCGAGGCGGTGCACGCCCCCGCGATCCACTGATCCACCGATGTCACCGCAAGCCCCCTGCCTGTGGTCGGTCCCGTCGGCCGGGACGGCCGGGGCCAGCTAACAGGACGTACCCGGCATCCCACCACCCCCGGTGACACCACGTGCCGGAAAAGAGACCGCTTGCAGGACTGAACAGGGAACCGAAGGACACACGAAGACACACGAGGGAACAGGAAGGCCCTCGCGTGCGTCTCACTTCCAGACGGGGGACCGGCAGGACCGGCGGCAGCGCTGTAACCGCAGGAGCACCCCTCGTGCACGTGCATCTGCCCATGCGTTTGCACATGAACAAAGCTATGATCCGGATCAGTTGACCACTGCATCAATGGCCACACCAGCCAGTGCACACCGGGGAGCGACCTGTGGACCACGACGTGTACGACGGCGACGTGTACGAGGGGGACGTGTACGGCGGCGCCGGCGCGTCCCGCGTGTACAACGGCATGGCGGCCACCGGGCTGCCCGGCGTGGCCTGGCAGAAGAGCCGGCACAGCAACTCGCAGGGGTCCTGCGTGGAGTTCGCCCGGCTGCCCGGGGGCGAGGTGGCGGTGCGCAACTCCCGCTTTCCCGAGGGGCCCGCGCTCGTCTACACCCGCGCGGAGATCGAGGCGATGCTGCTCGGCGTCAAGGACGGCGAGTTCGACCACCTCGTCGCCGGCTGACCCGGCGGTCCTCCGCCCCCGTACCCCGGCTCCGGAGTGGTGACGCGCGTAGAGAGAAGACGGTCCCCGGGTGTGCGGCGCAGTGCCGCGTCACGGGACGGGATCGTGGAGCCGGAACAGGGCCCAGACCACCTTGCCGCCGAGCGCTCTCCTCATCGGCTGCCAGCCCCAGCTGTCGCTGAGCGATTCGACCAGCAGCAGTCCGCGGCCCGACTCGGCGGAGAAGTCGCCCGCCGCACCGGCGACGGGACTGCCGTGGCTAGGGTCGCGCACCGCGCACACCAGCCGCCCGGTCCACCGCATCAGGTGCAGCCGCACCGGCGGTTCCTGCTCCGCCGGCCGTGGCGCCTCGGCCGGCAAACCGTGCCGCAGGGCGTTGGTCACCAGCTCGGAGACGACCAGGCACATGTCGTCGAAGCGGTCGCCCACGTCCCACTGGTCACAGGTCTTCCGGGTGAACCGGCGGGCCTCGCGCACCGCTTCGTAGCGGGCCGGGAGGGAGCAGGAGGCGGCGTCGGACACGGCCGCGGGGTCCAGCGGCGGAAGGCCCTGCCGTAACGGCTCGAGCATGGTCGATCCATTCGTCCCCATGCGAGGCACTCCCGGAATTCGCGGTCGTAGCGATACGGCGATACAGCGGTGGTGCGAGGGCCATGGTTTCGGATGCGCAAGGCAGATGCAAGGGCAGATGCACGTGCAGCTGACCGAAATCGTCCCTCCCGTACCGCTTGTTGGTCAATTTTTCCGTCGTCTTTCCGCCGTCTTTCCGTCCCCTCAGTCCCTCCTGTTGTCCGAACCGTGCCCCCTCCCGGACGAAACCCCTGGCTCGATTCCGTTTCCGTAACCGCCCGAGTACTGCTCGAAGTGTTTTAGTGGCAGACTTCGGGCCCTGGCAGACGTTGGGGAGGCTGGCGAACGTGAGCGCGGGAGAGCCGGGATCGGTGGTGCGGCGCATGCTGCTCGGATCACAACTCAGGCGACTGCGTGAGGCTCGGGGGATCACGCGGGAGGCCGCGGGTTATTCGATCCGCGCCTCCGAATCGAAGATCAGCCGGATGGAGTTGGGCCGGGTGAGCTTCAAGACCAGGGACGTCGAGGACCTGTTGACGCTGTACGGCATCGCGGACGAGCAGGAGCGCGCCTCGCTCCTCTCCCTGGCCCGGGAGGCCAACGTCGCGGGCTGGTGGCACAGTTACTCGGACGTGCTGCCCAGCTGGTTCCCCACCTACGTGGGCCTCGAGGGCGCCGCCGCGCTGATCAGGGCGTACGAGGTGCAGTTCGTGCACGGCCTGCTGCAGACCGAGGGGTACGCGCGCGCGGTGGTCCGGCGCGGCATGCAGGGCGCGAGCGAGGCCGACGTCGAACGGCGGGTGGCGCTGCGCCTGGAGCGGCAGAAGTACCTGGTCTCCGAGAACGCCCCCGAGTTCCACGTCGTCCTCGACGAGGCCGCGCTGCGCCGCCCGTACGGGGACCGTGAGGTGATGCGGGGCCAGCTCCAGCATCTGATCGAGGTCTCCGAGCGGCCCAACGTCCGGCTGCAGGTCATGCCGTTCGGTCTCGGCGGCCACTCCGGCGAGTCCGGCGCGTTCACCATCCTCAGCTTCCCCGAGTCCGACCTGTCGGACGTCGTCTACCTGGAGCAGCTGACGAGCGCGCTGTACCTCGACAAGGCCGAGGACGTCGCCCAGTACGAGAAGGCGCTCAAGGAGCTCCAGCAGGAGAGCCCGGGGCCGTCGGAGAGTCGGGATCTTCTCCGGGGAATCCTCCAACTCTCTTGAAACATCAGTACGATGACGAACGATCAGCAGCGTGGGGCCGGTCGGGGCGGGCCCGGTCCGGCAGCGAGGGATCGAAGGGTTGAGGGATCACATGTCGTCGTACTTCACCGACCTGGCCCAGCAGTACATCGACGGTGAGTGGCGCCCGGGAACCGGTTCCTGGGACATCATCGACTTCAATCCGTACGACGACGAGAAGCTGGCGTCGATCACGATAGCCACCGTCGACGAGGTCGACGAGGCGTACCGTGCGGCGGCCCGCGCGCAGAAGCAGTGGGCGGCGACCAACCCCTACGCCCGCCGTGCGGTGTTCGAGAAGGCGCTCAGGCTGGTCGAGGAGCGTGAGGAGGAGATCTCCGCCGCGATCGTCGCCGAACTCGGCGGTACGCGTCTGAAGGCCGCCTTCGAGCTGCACCTCGCCAAGGAGTTCCTGCGGGAGGCGGTGCACCTGGCGCTGAGCCCCGAGGGCCGGATCATCCCCTCGCCGGTGGACGGCAAGGAGAACCGCGTCTACCGCGTGCCCGTCGGGGTCGTGGGCGTGATCAGCCCCTTCAACTTCCCGTTCCTGCTGTCGCTGAAGTCGGTCGCCCCGGCGCTGGCGCTCGGCAACGGCGTGGTGCTCAAGCCGCACCAGAACACCCCGATCGTCGGCGGCTCGCTGATCGCCAGGATCTTCGAGGACGCCGGACTGCCGGGCGGCCTGCTGAACGTCGTGATCACGGACATCGCGGAGATCGGCGACGCCTTCCTGGAGCACCCGATCCCGAAGGTCATCTCCTTCACCGGCTCCGACAAGGTCGGCCGCCACGTCGCCACCGTCTGCGCCTCCCTGTTCAAGCGCTCGGTCCTCGAACTCGGCGGCAACAGCGCGCTGGTGGTCCTCGACGACGCGGACGTCGACTACGCCGTCGACGCCGCCGTCTTCAGCCGGTACGTCCACCAGGGGCAGGTCTGCATGGCCGCCAACCGGGTGCTGGTGGACCGCTCGGTGGCCGACGAGTTCACCGAGAAGTTCGTCGCCAAGGTCAAGTCCCTCAAGGTCGGCGACCCGCGCGACCCCGAGACCGTCATCGGCCCGGTGATCAACTCGCAGCAGGCGGACGCCCTGACCGGTGTCGTCGAGCAGGCGCTCGCCGAGGGCGCGACCGCGCCGGTGCACGGCACGCGGACCGACAACCTGCTCGAGCCGTCCGTGCTCACCGGTGTCCCCGCCGACTCGGCCCTGCTCCAGCAGGAGGTCTTCGGCCCGGTCGTCTTCCTGATCCCCTTCGACGGGGAGGAGGAAGCCGTCCGCCTCGTCAACGACACCCCGTACGGCCTGAGCGGCGCCGTGCACACCGGCGACATCGAGCGCGGGGTGAACTTCGCCAAGCAGGTCGACACCGGCATGTTCCACGTGAACGACGGCACCGTGCACGACGAGCCGATCGTCCCCTTCGGGGGCGAGAAGCACTCCGGCATCGGCCGGCTGAACGGCGACACGATGCTGGACGCCTTCACCACCACGAAGTGGATCTCGGTGCAGCACGGCCGCAGCGGATTCCCGTTCTGACCACCCCCTGACCCCCTCTGACCTCCTTCTGACTCCCTTCTCCTCCCGCCCGGGCCGACGAGGACAGCCTCTGTCCTCGTCGGCCCGTAGCGTCCGTCGATGTCAGCCGGCAGGGGCCACCTGCGGCGGAGCGACAGGACGACGGCACGGCGAAAGGCGGACGGTCATGGTCACTCACGTGGGTCCCGAGGAGCGGGGCGACGAGCGGGGAGCGCTCCTGGCCTTCATCGCCGAGCAGCGCGGCGGCATCAGGCGGGCGCTGCTCGGCCTCACGGAGGAGCAGGCGTCCTCCCGCCCCAGTGCCAGTGAGCTGTCCCTGGCCGGGCTGCTCAAGCACGTCACCGAGGTCGAGCAGAGCTGGATCGCCCGGGCCAAGGGCGAGCCGCCGGCCGTCCACCGGGACGAGTCGAACTGGCACGAGTGCTTCCGGCTGGTCGGCGAGGAGACCGTGGAGTCCACTCTCGCGTACCAGGAGAAGGTGGCCGCCGAGACGGAGTCGTTCATCCGCTCGGTGCCCGGTCTCGACGACACCTTCCTGCTGGCGAAGACGTCCTGGAACCCGAAGGACGAGTGGCTCTCGATGCGCTGGCTGTGCCTGCACCTGATCCGCGAGATCGCGCGGCACGCCGGTCACGCCGACATCATCCGCGAGTCCCTGGACGGGGCCACGGCCTTCGAACTGGTCGCCAAGGAGCAGGGCAGCTCCTGGGCGTGAGCCGTGGCGTCCTACGCTGGACCGCATGTCAGCGATCCGTCTCCTCGTGCTCGGCGCGGTGCGCCAGCACGGGCGGGCCCACGGCTACCAGGTCCGCAACGACCTGGAGTACTGGGGCGCGCACGAGTGGTCCAACGCCAAGCCCGGCTCGATCTACCACGCCCTGAAGCAGATGGCGAAGCAGGGACTGCTGCACGCGCACGAGATCGCGCCCTCGACGGCCGGCGGCCCTCCGCGCACCGAGTACGAGATCACCCCGGCGGGCGACGAGGAGTACTTCACGCTGCTGCGGGAGGCCCTCGTCGCCTACGACCAGAAGACGGACGTGAAGTCGGCGGCCATCGGCTTCGTCGTCGATCTGCCGCGGCAGGAGGCGGTGGCGCTGCTCGAGGAGCGGACCCGGCGCATCGAGGAGTGGCGGGCCGCCGTCCTCGAGCACTACGTGCCCGAGGACGGCCCCGAACAGCTGGGGCACATCGGCGAGATCATGAACCTGTGGGTGCACACGGCCGACGCCGAGGCCGAGTGGACCAGAGGGCTGATCGGGCGGATCGAGGCCGGGGCCTACACCTTCGCCGGGGAGGGCGAGCCGTTCGTCGGCGTCCTGGCCGAGGACCAGGAGAACCCGTACGCGACGGGGGAGCGGCACCCGGGCGACGAGCGCTGATCCGGCCGCTCGCCCGCTGATCAAGTTTGACTAATGGACTGGGCACCGCTTACTTTCGAAAGCGTGTAGTCAAGTTTGACTAGTGAGTCAGTGAGGAGTCGCAGTGGCCGACGCGGCGATCATCGTCGAGGAAGCACGCAAGACGTACAGGGGCGGCAGCAGCGGCCCCGCGCTGGACGGGCTCGACCTCACGGTCGCGCGCGGCACGGTGCACGGGGTGCTCGGCCCGAACGGCGCGGGCAAGACCACCCTGGTGAGGATCCTGGCCACCCTGCTGCGCCCCGACGCGGGCCGGATCGAGGTGGCGGGCCACGACGTGGTGCGCGAGGCGTACGCGGTGCGCCGGCGCATCGGCCTGCTCGGCCAGCACGCGGCCCTCGACGAGGAACTCGGCGGCCGGCAGAACCTCGAACTCTTCGGCCGCCTGCACCACCTGGGCGCGCGGCGCGCCCGCGCGCGGGCCGACGAACTCCTGGCGCGCTTCGACCTCGCCGACACCGGCCGCAAGGCGGTACGGCAGTACAGCGGAGGCATGCGGCGCCGCCTGGACCTCGCCGCCTCCCTGATCACCGAACCGGAGGTGCTCTTCCTGGACGAACCGACCACCGGCCTCGATCCGCGCGGCCGCGCGGAGGTGTGGGACTCGGTCCGTTCCCTGGTGGGCGGCGGTACGACGGTCCTGCTCACCACCCAGTACCTGGAGGAGGCCGACCAGCTCGCCGACCGCATCTCGGTCGTGGACGCCGGCCGGGTCATCGCCGACGGCACGGCGGACGAGCTCAAGGCGGCGGTCGGCGGCGACCGCATCGACGTCGTCCTGCGCGACGCGGGGGAGTTGGGCGCGGCCGTCGCCCTGCTGCCCGTACCGAAGGACCGGATCACCGTGGACGCCGACCGCCGGCTGCTGAGCGCCCCGGTCACCGACCGGATGGCGGCCCTGGCCGGCGTCGTCCGGGCGCTGGAGGAGGCGGGCGTCGAGGCCGAGGACATCGCCCTGCGCAGGCCCACGCTCGACGAGGTCTTCCTGCGCCTGACCGGGCGCGACGACCGACTGAAGGAGACCGCGTGACCGCCATGACGTACGCCCTGACCGACTCCTGGACCATGACCCGCCGCGAACTCGCCCGCTGGGGACGCCGGCCGGTGGCGGTGGTGGTGAACCTGGTCTTCCCGGTGATGCTGCTGCTGATGTTCGGCTACCTGATCGGCGGCGGCCGGGGCGTGAGCGGCCACTACCTCGACTACCTGCTCCCCGGCGTGCTCGCGCTCACCATGGCCTTCGGCCTGGAGGGCACGATGGTCGCCGTCACCCAGGACCTGGACAAGGGCGTCGTCGACCGCTTCCGCTCCATGCCCATGACGAACGGCGCGGTCCTGGTGGGCCGTTCCGCCGCCGACATGCTGCAGTCGGCGATCGGCCTGGCGGTGCTCCTGGCCGTCGCCGCCGCGCTCGGCTGGCGCACGCAGGGCGGACCGGCCGGCTTCCTGGGCGCCGTGGGACTGCTCCTGCTGTTCCGGTTCGCGATGCTCTGGATCGGCATCCACCTGGCACTGGTGGCCGGGAAGCCGGAGATGGTGCAGGCGGTGCAGATCCTGGTCTGGCCGGTCGGTTTCCTGTCCAACGCCATCGCCGCGCCCGAGTCCATGCCCGACTGGCTCGGCACGGTCGTCCGGTGGAACCCGATGTCCCACACCGCCACGGCCGTACGCGACCTGTTCGGCAGCCCCGACGGCGAACCGGGGCACGTGTGGGCGGCCGTCGCCTGGCCCCTGGCCCTGCTCGCCGTGTTCTTCCCCCTGGCGGTGCGGAGGTTCGCCCGGCTGAGCAAGTGAGTGTGGGGGGCTTCAACCGTCCGTAGGGGACGGGAGGACGGTTGAAGTCTCCGACCGGGAGGGAGGCACGGTGGCGAGGAGACGCCCTTCCGGCACCGTGCCCCGCGCGGTGGTCAACCAGGCTTCCAGGGCTTCGGTGAGTTCGTCGGAGTCCAGGAGCAGAGACGCGTACGGCAGGCGGGCCATGTCCTCGATGGCCCGCAGTACGTCGGCGAAGGGCTCACGGTGCAGCGCGTGCACCCGGCGCTCCGCCCCGTCGGAGTCTCCGCCCATCATGCACCGGTGCCAGGCGGTCAGTACATCGCAGCACCTGACGTAAGCGTCCTGTCGGCCGGAGACCAGTTCGAAGCGGTCGTTGAGACCGAAGACCCTCAGCGTCTCCCGGCCCTTGCGGGTCTTCGCCTTGAACTCCCCGCTGGCCGGCAGGAGTGTGAGGTGGTCGAAGGGATCGTCCACGCTCGGGTCGATCAGCAGGCACTGCCCGAAGTCGTCACAGGGGTACTCCGTACGCTTGTAGTTGCTGTTGCAGTGCGAGCAGGCAAGCAGGTGGTTGTGCCAGCAGAAGGTGCGCAGTGGGCGCCGGGACTTGGGCTCGAAATGGTCGATGTCCGTGCCGGTGCTGTTCAGGCAGTACATGCACCGCCCCACACCTGGCGCCATGCGGAACAGAAGTGCGCGGATGCCGGCCTTCTCGTCGGTCCCGGCGCTCCACTGGCTCTGGGCGACCTTGCTGGTCGCCCCCAGCTTCCGGATCCGCTTCGTGCGGTCCGCGCACTGTCTCAGCAGGTCGTCGTCGGCCTCCGGCCGTCGTAACGGAATCACTGGCTGCTCCCCAGCCGGGCCGCCACTTCCTGCACTCGGGTCGAACGGCTGCTGTTGAGCCGGGCGGCCAACTCGCGGTAGGCCAGGGCTTCCTGCTCGCTGGCCTCCCCCGAGAAGACCTTCTCCTCCAGGCGCACGAGTCGGCGGCGTTCCTCCTCGGCCCGGTTCGAGTACGGCGTTTCCAACCCGAACAACTCGGACAGCACCGCGTCCTCGCCGCTGCCGTACACGATTCTCCGGTACAGCGCGTCGTCCACGACCTCCGGACCGCCCTGCTCCTCCGGGCCGGGAAGCCGGATCAGCCCGCCGGGGTCGGCGGCCTGGCAGATGTACGGACTGTGGCTGGTGACGATGAACTGGATCCGCGGGAAGTGCGTACGCAGCCAGTCGCCTATACGGCGCTGCCACGTCACGTGGAGGTGGGCGTCCACCTCGTCGATGATCACCACGCCGGGCATGCGCACCACGGGGTGCCCGTCGTCGTCCAGTCCCGCGTCCAGAGTGCCGTACGCGTTCTGCATCTGCCGCACGATGTCCAGGACGAGGGAGGCCACGACCCGGAAGCCGTCGCTCATCTCGCGCAGGGGGTAAGCCCGTTCAGGAGCATCGGCGGGAGCCACCCATAACCCGTCGGCGGTCACCCGCAGGGCGCGGTAGCCGTCCGGAAGCAGTCCGTCGGACAGTAACCGCATGACCGTGTCGAGCAGTTCGCCGGCGTCCCGCTGTTCCTCCAGGCTCCGGTGTCTGAGCTCCCGCAGCCAGGAGACCCCCTCGGCGAGTGACGCCTCCTCATGGAAGAGGGAGGCCATCCGGCCCGCGGGGCCGGGCGCGAGCATAAGTTGCTGTGCCTGCCCGCTGCCACCCGTCATCCGGCGGAAGGGGCCGTAGGCGGCGCAGAACCAGCCCTGGGGGCTGTGGGCCCAGGGGCCGCGCGCGGCGGTTCTGGTCGCGTCCTCCCCACCGCAGTCGGACACCAGGTGCGGCTGCGGCGGAGCCCCGTAGCGGGGCAGGTCCAGCGCGTCCTTGGGCACTGTCCAGCGGACCCCGAGGGTGAGGGGGCCGTCGTCCGGCACCGCGTCACGTCCGGTGAACCGGTCGACGGAGGGGTCGGGCTGCACGTGCGCCCGAGTCCAGGCGGACCACTCACCGGTGCTGACCCAGCCGCCGAAGTCCTGCACCATCGACCGCGCCACCTGCGGGCCCGCCAGAGACAGGGCCAGGGCACGCAGCAACGTGGACTTGCCCGAGCCGTTGCGCCCGGCGATCACGGTCCAGCCGCCGCCGTCCCGGGGCGCGGTCAAGGGGAGTCGGCGCTCCACGGCACGTGCGCCGGTGAAGCCTCGGACGTTCGACAATCCGATGCCGGATACGTACACCTGCCCCTCCCCTCAGCCCTCTGCCCTCTGCCCCGGAGCCTGGCCACCCTCTCACGACGGACCGGCATCGGGGGAGGGGGCGCCGTCCGGGCTGGAAGGCGCCTTGACGTCCGTGTACACGAGAAGCCGGGCGCCCCTGCTCTCCGCGATGCGGCACACGTCGGTCAGGGCCTCGCTCATGCGGGCGAGGAGGTAGCGGAGCTGGACGGCGGTCACGTGATCGTCGTCCAACATGTCGGCGAGGTGGGCGAGCAGGTCGCCGGCCATGTCGAGCTGGATGCTCTCGGCGGTGTCGGCGGCCCGGGAGAGGCGTCCGCTGCCGTCGGTCAGGAGATAGCAGGGCTTGCCTTCGGGGCTCGCCCAGGGCAGGAGGCGGGCGGGGGTGAGGGCGTTGTGTGTCATGCGGTCAGTCCCAGGCAGTGCGTCGGGTGCGGGTGCGGGGGCAGGCGGATGCCCTGTGGTGTGATCAGCAGGGAACGGCGCCGGGCTTGTCGGCGCCGTTCCTGTTCACGGCGCTCGTGCGCGATGACGTAGGGGCGTACGAGGTGGTGGTCCTCGCCGCGGAGAGGGCGTGCGCCGAACTGGTGCGGGGCCGGTCCCTTGGTGGGTGGGGGCGAGGGGTCGTATCCGTCCCGTGCGCCGAGCCGACGTCGTCCGGTACCGGGTGCGACGAGGCTGAGCAGCGGTTCGAAGAGGCGGGCGATGAGGCCGAGCATGAGGTGACTCCGTGATCGATGTCGCGTTCTGTAGCGATCGACATACAGAGTGAAACGGCGCGTATTAGGCTCGCCAGGGGGTTTGAGGTGACAGAGCATTTGTCACGGAGGAGTTGATCTCGTGGGCACCAACTACGGCGACTGGCTCAAGGAGCAGCGCGAGGCGGCCGGGCTGACACAACAGCAGCTGGCCGAGGCGGCGGTCATGACTCGAACGCACATCGCGCACATCGAGGCGGGGCGCCGGGTGCCCTCGCGGGAGGACGCGCGGCGGCTGGACAACGCGCTGAACACGGGGAATGTGCTGAGCCGCTTCCTGCCGGAGCAGGACGTCGCCGTCGCCGACTACTTCGAGGCGGCCCGGCTGCTCGAACAACAGGCGGTGATGATCCGGGAGTTCGCCCTGTCGTTCGTCCCGGGCATCCTGCAGACGGAAAGGTACGCGCGTGCGGTTCTGAGCACGTCGTTCCCTCCGGTGGGTGAAGAGGAACGTGACAGGCTCGTTGTCACACGCCTGGAGCGAGCGAAGGTCCTGGACGACCCGGTGACGCCCGTAGTGTGGGCGCTGTTGGACGAGGCGGTGCTGCGACGGGCCGTGGGCGGCCGGGAGGTCATGGCGGAGCAGGTCACGCATCTGGTTCGCTTGGTGGAACGGCGCCGTGTACGCGTGCATGTGATCCCCTACGGGGTAGGCGCTTACCAACTCCTACAGGGCTTGGTCACACTGATGTCCTTCGAGGACCAACCGCCGCTGGCTTACTCGGAGGGTGTCCAAATGGGCAAGGTGCACGACTCTCCGTCTGTGGTCACGCGCCTTGAGGGAGCCTACGATCTGGCACTGAGCGACGCGCTGTCGCTCAAGGAGTCCGTCGCCATGATGCAGGCGATCGTGAAGGAGTGCGGACGTTGTGATTGAGTCCCTCATAGCGGATGTTGCCCCGCTGGGCGGTTGGCGGAAGTCGTCGTACAGCGGACCTGAGGCTGGCAGCTGCCTCGAAGTGTTGGATGGCCACCCCGCCGGCGTTCCCGTACGCGACTCGAAGAATCCCCACGGCCCGGCAGTGATCGTGCCTGCCTCCGCCTGGTCGACGTTCGTCACGGCGGTCAGGAGTGGTGGCTTCCCCTCCTGACCGCCCGCTGACTCACGTCCACTCGTCCGCCTTGACCTCCGTCTGCTTCAGCACGCGATCGATCGCGTCCGGGGCCTGGTCCGGCGGGTAGCCGTAGAGGCGGAGCAGGAGTTTCACCTTGCCCCGGATGCGGTCACGGGCCTGACCCTTGACGCGCCAGTCGACGGTGACGTCCTTGCGGACGAGTTCGCACAGCTTGTGGGCGATCTCGGCGAGGATGCCCTGGCCCAGTTCCAGGGCGGAGGGGTTGTCGGCGACGGCGTCGTAGAAGGCCAACTCGTCCTCCGTCAGGCCGAGCTCCTTGGCCCGTGAACGGTCGGCGGAGATCGTGCGGGCCAGATCGACGAGCAGGTCCATGACCTCGGCGGAGCTGAGAAGACCGTTGTGATAGCGGTTCATGACCGCCTGCATCTTCTCGGTGAAGGTCCGCTGGCGTACGACGTTGCCGGGGTGGGCGTCCCTGATCTCCTTCTTGACGGCGCGCCGCAGGGCTTCGATGGCGAGGTTGGGGTGCCGGCTGGCCCGCATCTGCTGGACGAAGTCCTCACCCAGGTGGGACAGGTCGGGCTTGGTGAGCCCGGCGGCGTCGTAGATGTCGACGACACCGTCGGCGGCGACGACCTCGGCGTTGAGCTGCCTGACGAGCCGGTTCACGTCGGCCTCGGTGGCGAGTCCGTCGACGCGGCGGTCGTCGACGGTGAGCTTCTGGCGGGACGTGCGGACGGAGGAGTAGAACCGGATGTCGGGCAGGAGGTCCTGGACGTCCGGGTGGGTGGAGCAGAGGGAGAAGGACCGGGACAGCAACTGTGCGTGGTGCATGAACAGTTGGTGTCGGGTGGGCTTGCCGGGCTCCAGGTCCGGTTCGGCTTCCTTGAGGAATTCGAGGACGTCGTACAGGGCTTCCTTGTAGCCGTGGGAGTCCAGGGTCGAGCGCCAGGGGCAGGGGCGCAGTACCTCCCCGATCCGCTGGTGCGTGCGCCGTACGGCCGCGCATGCCTCCTCGATGGGGGCGCCGATGGTCCGGTTCTCCTTGTCGGGGGTCGAGTACTCGCGAAGGGCGTCGGTGAGTTCCTGAGCGACGCCGAGGAAGTCGACGACGAGACCCGAGGGCTTCTCGCCCCAGGTGCGGTTGACGCGGGCGATGGCCTGCATGAGGGCTGCGCCGCGCATCCGGCGGTCGAGGTAGAGGGTGTGGAGGGGCGGGGCGTCGAAGCCGGTCAGCCAGAGTGACTGGACGATGACGAGTTCGAGCTCGTCCTTCTCCTCCTTGTCCACCACACGCTTCTGGATCCGCTTGAGCTGGGTGGGCGTGCGGACGTAGTCGGCGACTTCGTCGTCCTCGTGGCCGGGGTTGCCGGTGAAGACGACGCGTACCTTGCCGGTGTCGTCCGGGTAGAGGCCGCTGTCCGGGTCCCGTTCGCCGGTCCACTCGGGACGGCGGCGGGCAATGGCCTCAAAGAGGCGGGCGGCGATGGCGCGGGAGGAGCAAACGATCATGCCTTTGCCGGGGCGGCCGGTGAGCTTGATCATCTCCTTGCGGCGGTTGTCCCAGTGTTCAAGGACCGTCTTCGAAAGCTCCTCTATCCGCTCGTCAGCGCCGATGAGGTCCTCGAAGGCGCCGAACCGGCGCCGAGCGCGCTTCTGTTCGGCCTCCGTCAGCCCCTCTACCAAGCCTTCTGCCTGGGCGTCGAGGTCGTCGAGGTCGATGTCGTCGGGAAGCTTGACCTTGTGGAGGATCGCCTCGTAGTAGACGGGGACGGTGGCACCGTCGTCCACGGCCTGGGTGAGGTCGTAGGTGTGGATGGTGGGCCCGAAGACACCCTCGGTACTGCCGGTGGCGTTGTCGATGGGGGTGCCGGTGAAGGCGATGAAGGTGGCGTTGGGGAGGGCGTCGCGGAGGTTGCGGGCGAAGCCGTCCTCGAAGTCGTAGTGGCTGCGGTGGGCCTCGTCGACGATGACGATGATGTCGCGGCGGGGGGAGATGACGGGGTGCCGGGCGCCGGCCTTCCGCTCGGCCGGGCTCACGCGGAACTTCTGGAGGGTGCTGAAGACAATCCCGCCGCCGCTGGTGCCCCGGGTGAGGAGGTCCTTGAGTTCCTTGGCGTTGTGGGCCTTGTCGGGCTCACCGGTGATCCGGTGCAGGCTGTGGCTCCTGGCGAAGGTGCCGAAGAGCTGGGTGTCGAGGTCGATGCGGTCGGTCAGGAGCAGGACCGTCGGGTTCGACAGCTCGGGGGTGCGGACCACCTTGCCGGTGTAGAACAGCATCTCCTCGCTCTTGCCGGCGCCCTGCGTGTGCCAGACGACGCCCGCCCTGCCGTCGGTGGCTGCGGCCGACTCGGTGGCGGCGACGGCCTCGCGTACGGCGAAGTACTGGTGGGCCTTGGCAAGTTTGACGGTGTCGACGTCGGCGCCGGTGCCTTCGGCGGAGTAGGAGAGGTAGGAGCCGATCAGGTCCAGGAAGCGGTCGGGTTCGAGCGGGCCCTGGATCATGCGCTCCAGGGCGCGTCCGTCCTGCCACTCCTTCTTGCGGAGCAGGGTCCCGTCCTCGTCGGCGTGCCAGGGGGCCATGTGCTGCCAGGGCGTGAAGGGGGTGCCGAGGCGGGCGGTTATGCCGTCGGTGGCCACGGCCAGGAGCAGGGACCTGAAGATGCCGTCGTTGCGCAGCTCCCGCCGGTAGTTCTGGATCTGGTCGTAGGCCTTGCGGGAGTCGTCGGGGCCGCTGGCCTTCTTCAACTCGATGATGCCGAGAGGGAGTCCGTTGACGTACAGGACGATGTCGAACACGAACTCCCGGCCTCGGGAGTTACTGCGTACGCGGACCTGGGAGGCGGCGACGAGGTCGTTGCCGTGCGGGTTCGCGAAGTCGACGACGCGGACGGTCTCGTGCCTGTCGGTGTCGGTGAGCGGGTCCCGGTAGGACACCTTCACGGCGTCCATGGTGAGACGGCGGTAGAACAGCCAGTTCTGGCGGACGTCGGAGCCGGGGGACTGCTTGAGTAGCTCGTCGATGGCGGCGGTGACCGCCGTTTCGGGCAGGTGGGGGTAGCGGGTGGCGATGGCGGTGCGCAGGCGGGGGTAGAGGACCAGGTCGTCCCAGGACTTGCGGTGCCCGTGGGCGGGCCCGAGGTCCTTCCCGTCGACGTGCAGCCACCCGAACTCCGCGAGCTGATCCAGTGCGATGTGCTCCCAGTCCTTCTCGGAGAAGGTGAGCGCCTCGGTGTGGGTGGCGGCGGCTTCGGAGGTGGGGTGCGGCTGCTCGTCGGGGTCCACGCTCATACGGCGTCCTCTATGGCTCGTTCGGCGTCCTTGATGCGGAGCTTGCCGGTTACCAGTTGGGGGAGGAGGGTGTCGCGGAGGGCGGCGAGGGTCTTGTTCTCACCGACAGCCGCGATGGAGCGGGCGTCAAGGGCGGTGAAGTCCTTGTTGATACGCGCTCTCACATCATTGGGCGGTAGGACGACTGGAACGGCCCCTAGGATGGACGTGTTGAGGTTCGGCATGGTGGCGCCCACCGCGTGCTGATGAATCCAGTTCTGCACTTCCGGCTCGCCGAGATAGTGGCTGAGGAAGAGTGGTTCCACGGCATTTCCGGCTCTCACTCGAAGGCAACCCGTACCGCAGAGCCAACCGGATTCATGTCGTCGTACGAGAGCGCGGCGTTTTACATCTCCGCGTCGTGAGTAGACGACGTCGCCTTCTCGTAGGAGATATTTGGAAAGGCGCTGTGCGTCACCCTCTGTGATGCGGGCGATGCCGTCTTCCGTGATGATGTTTTCGCCGATATTCTGAGGCATCACGCTGGGAATGCCCGCATCGACGTAGTCGGAGGCGTGGAGTTGGCTGCCGAAGGGGCCGGTCTGGATTGATCCTCCTCCTGCGGCACAGAGAGCTCCCAGAGTGCTACGGGTCCAACCATGACTGTCCAGGCTCTGGTCAACGGTGAGCGATGGCACCCGTCCCTGTTTCCAAAGGCTCTGCATCATGGCGCGGCACAGGTTGGCTGCGGTTTGAGCGATCCGCTCGTTGACGGCGATCTTTTCGTCCAGGGCGCCGAGGACCTCGGCAACGGCCCGCTGCTCAGCCAAGGGAGGAAGTGGGACCCTTAGCGACTTGATGGTTGCTACTGGCTGCCTTAGGCCGGGAACGCCAACAGTGGATGCATTGCTCAGAAGTTCATGCTGGCCACCCGGCGAGGAGAACCAGTAATAGTAGAACTCCGGAAGTGCCTGACTCTGATCGAGGCGAGCTTTTACCTGACTTGTTGAAAGAACGTACCGCGAATATTGGGGTGCGCGTGGAATCATTGACACCTGGCCAATCGTCCCGCGGTGAGTGAAGATCAGGTCACCCGGGCGCAGATTTGCCCCCGGCATCTCGTTGGCCTTTTCCTTGCTGATGAATACAAAGTCATCGTCGTGGAAAATTCCATGACCTAGGTTTATTCCTCTGACCATCGGAACGCCTTGCGATACGTAATCATTCTTCGTGAAGGCGGAGCCGTAAGGCTTTGAGAACGCACTCTTCTCATTGGCGGCGATTTCGTGAAACTGGATTGTCAGCCACTCAGTCATTGACCCTCCCCAACTGCTCACGCACCACAGCCTCCAGTCGCCCCGACTCCTCGAACAGCCCGAACAGTTCCTTGCTCAGCCGAGCCACCCGTTCCTCCACCGGCTCCGCGTCCGGATCCTCCTCCGGTTCCGCGACCCCCACGTACCGCCCTGGCGTGAGGACGAAGTCGTGCTCGCGCAGCTCCTCCAGCGGCACGCTCCGGCAGAACCCGGGTACGTCCTCGTACACCCCGACGTCCGGACCCTCCGCACCCCGCCACGCCCTGAACGTCCCTGCGATCCGGTCCAGTTCCTCGGCCGTCAGCACCCGTTCCGTGCGCGAGGCCATGGCGCCCATCTCCCGGGCGTCGATGAACAGCACCTCGCCCTTCCGGCCCCGCACCCACTTCGAGTGCCGCCCCTTGCCCTCCCCGAGGAACCACAGGCACGCCGGGATCTGCGTCGACCGGAACAACTGGCCCGGCAGCGCCACCATGCACGCCACCAGGTCGTCCTCGACCATCGCGCGCCGGATGTCGCCCTCGCCGCCCGACTTGCTGCTCATCGAGCCGTTGGCGAGGACGATGCCCGCACGGCCGCCCGGTGCGAAGTGGCTGACCATGTGCTGGACCCAGGCGAAGTTGGCGTTGCCGACCGGCGGGGTGCCGTACGTCCAGCGGTCGTCGACGCCCAGCAGTTCCCCGCCCCAGTCGGAGATGTTGAACGGCGGGTTGGCCATGACCACGTCGGCCCGTAGCTCGCCGTGCTGGTCGTCGCGGAAGGAGTCGGCCGGGCCCTCGCCGAGGTCGGCCTCGATGCCGTGGATCGCGAGGTTCATGTGGGCCAGGCGCCAGGTCGTGAGGTTGCGCTCCTGGCCGTACACGCTGACCTTCATGCGGTCGCCGCCGTGCGTCTCCACGAACCGCTCCGCCTGTACGAACATGCCGCCCGAGCCGCACGCCGGGTCGAGGACCCGCTCGCCCTCCTCCGGCTCCAGCATCTCCACGAGGAGCTTCACCACGCTCGGCGGGGTGAAGTACTCGCCGCCCTTGCGACCTTCCTGGAGGGCGAACTGCTCCAGGAAGTACTCGTACACCTCGCCCATGAGGTCCCGCGCCCCGACCCGTTGCCCGTCCTCGCCCACCTGGGCCTGGAAGGTGAGCCGGTCGAGGAGCTTCACCAGGCCGGCGAGGGTCGTCTCGTCGACGCGGCCGCTGTTGTACTGCTGAGGCAGCGTGCCCTTCTTCAGCGAGGTGTTGAACTTCTCGATCGTCTCCATGGCCGTGTCGATGACCTCGCCGAGGGTCGGGTCGTCCAGCGTGCCCTTGGCACGCTCCAGGACGGTCTCCCAACGGGCCGTCGGCGGGACGTAGAAGATGCCGGCGCCGGTGTAGAGATCGCGGTCCTCCAGGATCTGCGGAATCGCGGCGGCCGGAGGCTCCCCGTCGAAGCCGAGTTCCTTCAGCAGCCACCCCCCGGGCCGCAGTCCCTCCTCCAGATGCGCCCGCTTCTCCTCCATGGCGGCCGACACGTACTTCAGGAACACCAGCCCGAGCACGAAGTGCTTGTACTCGGCGGCGTCCAGGCTTCCGCGCAGTTTGTCCGCGGATTTCCAGAGGATGGACTTCATGTCCTCCGGCTTGGCTTCCTTCTTCTTCCGTGGCGGCACGGGGCCCTCACTTCTCTCGACTCACTGCGAAACACTCACTGCACAACACTGCTGCGCACACGACACCGGCTGCGGCTGCGCCGGACCACCCCTGCTCCCGAACCTCCGTCACTGCCTCCGCAACGCCAGCTCCCCGTCGGCGGCCCCGGCTGACACCCGTTCCGCGAGCCGGTCCAACGCCTCCAACTGCGCGCGTACATCGGCTCGCAGGCGCTCCGTCTCGGTCAGGATCGCCTCCAGCTCGGCGATCTCCTCCGGCGGCAGCTGCGGCAGATCCATGTCGCGCACGCTCACCCGTCGAACGAGCGAGCCACTGCCGCGATGCTGGTTGCGCGGAGCCTGGAGGAGACGGGCCAGGGAGTGCGGACGCATCCACAACCCGCCGGGAGGCACCGGCCCGCCCGGGGCGACGGCCCGGACATGCTCCCGGTACGCCGTGATGCGCACCCCCTGCACGGGTGATAGCAGGACGCACCCGCCGGCCGTGTCGACCAGGCAGCGCACCCCGTGCTCGGCGAGCAGCAGCACGTCACCCAGATCGGTGACCTTCGCGGACGGGTAGGCCGCGAGGTCCTCGGGGGCGATACGCCGTGCCCCCACCGGAAGTTCGCCGAGCATCTCCTCGCGCCCGACGACCGGCAGGCCCGCCTCGCCGATGTCGCCCGCCTTGACGCGGTGCCCGTTGAGCAGCTTCAGCTGCCCCGCCTTCAGGAGGACGTCGAGCTTCCGGTGCCGTATCGGCGTGTTCACGTCCCGCCGGCTGATGTTCATGTCGCCCACCCAGTCCCGTAGGCGGGGAAGGGCGGCGGCGACGGTGCGGCGCGCGGTGAGCGTCTCCTCGAAGTGGTCGACGTGCGCTTCGGGTGCCGCCAGCCGGTGGGCGGGCAGGAGCGAGCGGTTGTCCAGCAACTGCTCGCGGCCGGGGCCGGACGCCCGTACGCTGACGCGCTGCGCGTCCTGAGAGTCGTAGGCGTCGTCGTCCTCCGTCGACCGCTCCTCGCCGGGCTCGGGGACCACGCCGGGGCGCGTGAGCCCCACCACCTGCTCGATCCATGCCCCGGTTCTCCCGCCTGCCCGCTGGGCGATGCGGTCGGCGTCGACGAGGAGTACCGGGCGGGGTTCCGAGGACGGTGGGCGCAGGACCAGAAGCGCGTACTCCGCTCCCGTACGGAACGGATGGATGCGGCGCGGAAGCTGGACGATCGCCTCCACGCATCCCTCGTCCAGCAGGGCCTCGCGCGTGTTGATCGTCGGCGTGCGCACGGACGCCGGGCCGGTGCCGCTGGTGCGGGTCAGTGTCCACGTGGGGACGACGACGTAGGCGCGGCCCTCCGGCCGCAGCCGACGCACGGCTTCCTGCGCCCACCACAGAGGGCCCTCGGCGTCCCGCTCCCGTTCGCCCGACACGTAGGGCGGATCGGCGAGCACCAGGTCTGCTGTCGAGAAGTCCCACGGGTCGACAGGGGCCTGGTTCCAGGCGCGCGGGGTGTCGAGATCCGAGGGGGAGACACAGACGTCGGCGGCTCCGGCCTCGTAGCTGAGGAGCCGGTAACGCAGCAGTTTGCGCAGCAGCGGATCGGGTTCCACGGCCACGAGTTCGCCGTGCCCCCGGAGACCCTCGTACGGTCCACCGCTCATCCCGAGCAGCAGTTCCCCCAGCCCCGCGCACAGGCTGATCGTCGAACGCTGATCGGGGCCGCCCTCGTTGGGGCCGATCAGCGCGGCGACCAGTGCGACGACTCCCCGTGGCGTGATGTCCATGACGAGGTCGGATTCGAGCCGTCTGGCGATCTCCAGGCCCTCGTCGTCGAGCCCCAACAGCGCATCGGCCGCCCAGCCGGGTGCGCCGATCTCGTCCATGAGTTCATGAGCGGCGCGGACGACATCGGGGTCGGCGGCCTCGTACTCCGGGAGGAGTTCCGCGGGGAGCGCTTCGGTGATCCAGTCCTTGCCCTCGGCGGACATCGCGATGACCGCGAGCGCCTGCGAGATCAGCGTTTCCGCCGAGCCCAGCCGGTGCTTGAGCGCGACCAGGCCGCGCAGCCGCAGGGCGCGGCGGAAGCGGTCGCCGTATGTTTCGAGGCGGCCGTCGTCGTCGGGCTCGGAGTCCGGGACGGGGCGCAGGTCGAGCCAGTCCGCGATCTCGGTCGCGTCGAAGAGGGGCTTGCTCTCGCTGCCCACCCCGGCGAGGGGCTCGGGAAACGGGCGGCGGTTGTCGCCGGGGCTGCCCACGACCTCCCGTGAGAATCGCCGCCGCCAGTTGCTGACCGTGGGGCGGCCCACCCCGGCGAGTTCCTTGATCTCACCGAGCGAGACAGGGGAGTGGAACGGGACCGGCGCAGACTCGGGCTCGGGCTCGGGTGCGGCGGGGCGCTTCCAGGACATGTGCGTGGGCTTCGATCGGGGCACGACGGCCTCACAGCCTGATCGGCTCGGCACCGGCCAGCACGAGCGGCTTGCGGGCGAGCACGTCGGGGATCTGGCTGAACTGCCGGTGCAGTGAAGCCTTTTCGGGTGATACGTAGTCGAGGAGCCGGAGCAGCGTCTCGTAGTCCTTATCCAGGTGACGGTGGCAGATACGCTCGTGGTGGCCGATGCGATTGCGGAACCGGCGCACGTGGTCCAGTTGCTGCTGGAGTGCGCCCCGCCTGCCCCGGTAGCCGTGGAAAGCGTGACGGAGGGCAGGGTTCCAGAACTGCATCTCGTAGTTCTGGCCACGACCGGTCAGGCCGACCCAGAAACCGAGCGTGAGCTTGGCGACCATGTCGTCGGGGGTGACGCCCGCCGCCCCCAGCTCCTGCTGGAGGGCCAGCCGGGCACTGCGAACCTGCTGGAACCCCTTGGTCGTCAGCCGGACCCGCGGGGAGTCCCACCAGTCGGACCGGCCGTACCGGCCGGCCAGCCTGGCGTGGAAGGCGTTGCGCATCGAGACCTCGAAGTCGCGGAGCGCGCTCAGGAACGCGCGCGACGCCTCGCCGTCCCAGCAGTAGAGCCGCAGGGCGACGAGAGGGTCCCCACCGCACTCGTCGAGATACGGCTGGAACCTCTCGGCCGAGATCGCGTCCGCGATCCGCTTGACCTCTTCCTCTGTCACCACTGCGCCCCCTGAACGTACCGGTTCCGTGTTACCTTCGGAGGCGTGAGCCCCGGAGTACTGTCACTGCTTTGCACACAGCCCGGGGCACAGCTATTTCCGGACCTGTGACGGCGGCCCGGGGCGCAGGGAAACGCCGCTGCCCCGGAAGCTGACCGCCTTCTCCTCTTCAGCTCAGGTAACAGTACGAGCCCGGTTAGTAGATGTCCAACGGCTTCTGAGAAGGGTGGTTCTCAGGAGTTGCGAAAAGCTTGCGATTCGTGCTGGGAAGGGTGCGGACCTGTCAGTGGTGGAAGCCGGTGGCCGCGCTCTTGTCGTGGGTGAGGGGGTGCGGCTGCCGGCGCAGGTCCGGGAGGATGCGGGTCAGGTCCTGGGCGAACAGGTCGGCGAGGTCCTCGGAGAAGCCGTTGCGGCACACCACCCGCAGCACCGACAGGTCCTGACGGTTCGCCGGGAAGGTGTACGCGGGCACCAGCCAGCCGTTCTCCCGCATCCGCCGGGCCACGTCGAAGACGTCGAACGCCGTCACCTCCGGCGCGGTCGTGAACGCGAACACCGGCAGCTCGTCGCCCCGGGTCAGCAGCCGGAAGTCGCCGAGTGCCCCGATCCGTCCGGCGAGGCCGGTGGCCACGTCCCGGGCGGCCTGCTGCACGGCCCGGTAGCCGTCGCGGCCCAGCCGCAGGAAGGTGTAGTACTGCGCCACGACCTGGGCGCCCGGCCGGGAGAAGTTCAGCGCGAACGTCGGCATGTCGCCGCCCAGGTAGTTCACCCGGAAGACCAGTTCCTCGGGCAGGGCGTCCGCGTCCCGCCAGAGCGCCCAGCCGACGCCCGGGTAGACCAGCCCGTACTTGTGTCCCGAGGTGTTGATCGACGCCACGCGCGGGAGGCGGAAGTCCCACACCAGGTCCTCGTCGAGGAAGGGCGCGACCATCGCGCCGGACGCCCCGTCGACGTGCACCGGGACGTCGAGGCCGGTGCGCTCCTGGAGCTCGTCCAGCGCCGCGCACAGGTCCGCGATCGGCTCGTAGGACCCGTCGAAGGTGGAGCCCAGGACGCCGACGACGCCGATGGTGTTCTCGTCGCACAGTTCGGCGGCGGCCCGCGGGTCGAGGTGGAACCGGTCGCCCTCCATGGGCACCTGGCGGGCCTCCACCTCCCAGAAGGTGCAGAACTTGTCCCAGCAGACCTGGACGTTGACGCCCATGACGAGGTTCGGCCGGGCGTCCTTCGACGGGTACCGGTCGGCGTTGTCCCGCGCCCAGCGGCGTTTGAGCGCCATTCCGGCGAGCATGCACGCCTCGCTCGAGCCGGTCGTCGAACAGCCCACGGCGGCCGCCGGGTCGGGCGCGTGCCACAGGTTCGCGAGCATCGACACGCACCGCCGCTCCAGTTCGGCGGTGCGCGGGTACTCGTCCTTGTCGATCATGTTCTTGTCCCGGCACTCCGCCATCAGGGCGCCGGCCTCCGGCTCCATCCAGGTGGTGACGAAGGTGGCCAGGTTCAGCCGTGCGTTGCCGTCCAGCATCAGCTCGTCGTGCACCAGCTGGTACGCCGTCGAGGGCGCCATCGGCGTGTCGGGCATCCGGTGCTTGGGCGGCGCCTCGGTCATGTCCCCCACGGGGTTCGCCGCCCCCAGGAACGGGTTGACGGACAAGGGGCGCTCGTCGCGCCGGGGGGTGTCGTGCAGCGGCATGGGTGTCTCCAGGGGTGGTGGGGAGGGGGAGGGGTCATCGGACGGAGGTTCCGTCCGGTCGCAGTTGCATCTGCGGGCGTCCCGTCACCAGCAGCCAGGCCGGGAGCGAGGCGATGCACAGGAGGGCGAGGATGCCCGGCGAGACGACCAGGAAGGCGGCGACGAACAGGCTCACCCAGCCCTGACGGGTGATGGCCAGCAGAACCCCCAGCACCCCCGCCGACACGCCGACCGCCGGATGCACACCGGGTACCAGGGCGTGGGCGCACAGCCCGAGCGCGGTGCCGACGAACACGGCCGGGAAGACCCGCCCGCCCCGGAACCCGCAGGACGTGGCGACGAGCAGGGCGGCCAGCTTCAGCACCGCCATCGTGGCGAACTGGCCCGCCGACCAGCCCTCGGGGTCGGCCGCCAGCTCCGCCATCTCGTGGAGCCCCTTGAACAGCGTCAGATGCCCGCCCAGGGCCGCCAGCGCGCCCAGCACCACCCCACCGGCCGGAAGCATCAGCATCGGGTGCCGCAGCCGTCGGAACGCCCCGTGGACGTACGGGAGGGCGTGGACGGCGCACATGCCGAGCAGCGCGCCCACCGAGGCGACGGCGAGCGACGACAGCAGGTCCGCCCAGCCGGGCCGGCCGAACGGCGGCAGGTGCAGGTCGAAGCTCGGCCGCGACACCAGGGAGACGGTGAGCGCACCGGCCCCCGCGGCGACCAGCGGCGCGAAGAGACTGTCCCAGAGCTGCCCCTTGGTCCGCCGGCCCGCCAGCGCCTCGGAGATGACGAGCGCCGCGGCCACCGGCGTACCGAAGAGAGCGCCGATCGTCGCCGCCTCCGCCAACGCCACCCAGCCGTGCTCCTGGGTCCGGGGGAACGCCCTGGTGCCCAGCAGGACCGCCAGGGAGACGTTCACGGCGATGATCGGGTTCTCGGGCCCCAGGCTCGGCCCGCCGGCCAGCATCAGGGCGGTGGCCAGCAGCAGCCCCGGCAGCACCGCGAGCGGCAGCACGGGGGCATCGAGGCCGGTGGTCGCCGGATCGGGGCCGGCGTGGCCCGGCGCCTTCCACACCACCAGACCGACCGCGACCCCGGTGGCGACGAGCACCACGAACATCCACAGCACGGAGTACCCGCCGACCCCGAGCGCGTCCGGCAGGCTCTGCCACAGCACGTCCTGGAGTGCCTCGGCCGCCCGGCTCACGCCCACCAGCAACAGGCTCGCCGCCACCCCCACGACCAGCGCGGGAACGACGGTCGGCAGCAGGTCGCGTGCCCGGGTCGCCGGGGCGGCGGGGGGCTCCTGCTGTGCGCTGTCCTGGGCCACGCGCACACGATAGACGGACCTGGCCGACAAATCATGGCGAAAGGTGCAAAGCGGGCAAAGTGGTTGTGGTGTCAAGTCCGGGAAACCGGCTTGCACCTCACGTGGCGTGAGGTCCCAGGGTGGAGTGCGTACCGAGAAGGGAGCGGAAGTGAGCTACTCCGTGGGACAGGTCGCCGGTTTCGCCGGGATCACGGTGCGTGCCCTGCACCACTACGACGACATCGGCCTGCTCGCCCCGAGCGAGCGCAACCGCGCGGGGCACCGGCGCTACAGCGACGCCGACCTCGACCGGCTGCAGCAGATCCTGTTCTACCGGGAGCTCGGCTTTCCGCTCGACGAGGTCGCCGCCCTGCTCGACGATCAGGCCACCGGAAAGGCGGACCCGCGCGTGCACCTGCGCCGGCAGCACGACCTGCTGACCGCCCGGATCGAGAGGCTGCGGAAGATGGCGGCGGCCGTGGAACACGCCATGGAGGCACACCACATGGGCATCGATCTCACGCCCGAGGAGAAGTTCGAGGTGTTCGGGGACTTCGACCCGGACCAGTACGAGGACGAGGTGCGGGAGCGCTGGGGCGGCACCGACGCCTACCGGCAGTCCCGGCAGCGGACCGCGTCCTACACCAAGGACGACTGGAAACGCGTCACCGAGGAGTTCGACGCCCTCCACCGGCGCATGGCCGACCTGATGTCGGCCGGGGTGCCGGCCGACGCCGAGGAGGCGATGGACACGGCGGAGGAACACCGGCGGTTCATCACCCGCGCGTACTACGACTGCGGGCACGAGATGCACACCTGCCTGGGCGAGATGTACGTCGCCGACCCGCGCTTCACCCGGACGTACGAGGACATCCGGCCCGGTCTGGCGGCCTACCTGCGCGACGCGATCGTCGCGAACGCGGCCCGGCACGGCGGCTGATCCCGTACGGGTCCGGTGCACCGCCCCCGCCGGGGCGCGGGCGGTGCACCGCGCGGTCACTCGCGGACGAGCACCACCGCGGTGCCGTACGCGCACACCTCGGTGCCCACGTCCGAAGCGTCCGTGACGTCGAAACGGAACGCCAGCACGCCGTTGGCGCCCCGTGCGCGTGCCTGCTCGATCAGGCGCTCCATGGCCTGGTTGCGGGTCTCGACCAGCGTCTTGGTCAGCCCCCTCAGTTCGCCGCCGACCATCGACTTCAGGCTTGCGCCGATCTGGCTGCCGAGGTGCCGTGACCTCACGGTCAGCCCGAAGACCTCGCCGACGACCTCCTGCACCCGGTAGCCCGGGACGTCGTTCGTCGTGACCACCAGGACGTCGGGCCCGGGGCCCTGCCCACCGCCGTACTCTTCGATGCCCATGGCCCCCAGCTTCGCCGGGGGGAAGGCACGGTGCAATCCTGGGTACGCCCCGTGGAACCCGGGCCGGTACGGCTGCGTTGATAAGTTTTGGCAGCCAGCCTCGCCCGTCCCCCTCAAGCAGCAGGAGCCACAATCCCGTGACCACCCTTGCGCTCGGCCCCGAGTGGCTGAGCCCGGACTATCTGATCGAGACCTTCAGCCTTCCCGGCATCCTGCTGATCGTCTTCGCCGAGTCCGGATTCTTCGCGTTCCTGCCCGGTGACTCCCTGCTGTTCACGGCGGGCCTCTTCGTGGCGGAGGGAAGCTACATCAGCCAGCCGCTGTGGCTGGTGTGCACGCTGATAGTGATCGCCGCCGTCCTGGGCGACCAGGTCGGCTACATGATCGGGAAGTTCTTCGGGCCCAAGCTCTTCAGCCGCCCCAACTCCAAGCTCTTCAAACAGGAGAACCTGGAGAAGGCCCACGAGTTCATGGAGAAGTACGGTCCCAAGGCGATCGTCCTGGCCCGCTTCGTGCCGATCGTGCGCACCTTCGCCCCCATCACGGCCGGCGCCGGCCGGATGAAGTACCGCACGTTCCTCACGTACAACGTCATCGGCGGCGTCGCCTGGGGCATGGGCATCACGGTCGCCGGCTACTGGCTGGGCCAGATCTCCTTCATCAAGAACAACGTCGAGTCGATCCTCATCCTGATCGTCTTCCTCTCGGTGGTCCCGATCATCGTCGAGTACCTGCGGGAGCGCGGCAAGAAGAAGCGCGCCGCCGCCGAGGGCCCGGACGCCCCGCAGCACGACCAGTACGACCAGTACGACCAGCAGACTCCGTACGCCCAGCAGACCCCGTACGCCCAGCCGCCGGTCATGGACGACGCCACGACCCAGCTGCGCCGCATCACCCCGGACGGTCAGCCGCCGCAGCGGGACCGGCAGCCCCAGCAGCCCTACGGCAACCAGGGCTACCCGCAGCAGCAGAGCCCCCAGCCCCAGAGCCCCCAGCCGCCGTACGGCAACGGCCAGGGCGGCTACGACCCGTACTTCGACCCGCGGCACCCTCAGGGCCAGGGTCAGGGGTACCCCCAGGGCCACGGCCCGGACCAGAACCGGCAGCAGCCCTACAACCAGGGCTACTGAGCCGCACCGCCGAACGAGTAAGCCGAGCAGTACCGCCGGATGCCCGGGTCCCGAGGACCCGGGCATCCGGCGTCAGAAGCCGCGGGTGCGCTTCGCCGCCCTGCGCTTCTCGGCGGAGCCGATCCGCAGGAACAGCCGGGAGATCTCCGAACCGAGGTTCACCCCGATCGCGATGGCCAGGGCGAGCGCCACGGCCTTCGAGAGGGAGACCAGCCCCGCGTCCACCCTGTTCTGAGCGATCGCCAGCAGACCGAAGTACGTGGCGGAACCGGGCAGCAGGGGGCCGATGGCCGCCGTGGTGTAGGGCAGCGCCGAAACGAACCGGTACCGGGCCAGCAACTGCCCGAACAGCCCCACGAGCCCCGCCGCCACGGCCGTGGAGGCCACCGGTGAGATGCCGCCCACGTTGTTCATCGCGCCGTACACCACCCAGGCGACCCCGCCGTTGAGGGTGACCATCAGCACCGTGGACCGCTCCTGCTGGAGCAGCACCGCGAAGGCCAGCGACAGCCCGAGCGAGGCGGCGATCTGCCACACCGGCCGCTCGGTGAGGACGAGCGCCGCGTCGGGGCTCAGCTGGGCGCCCAGCTGCACCCCGAAGTAGAGCACCACCAGCACGCCGGTCACGATGCCCACGAAGAAGTACAGGACCTCCAGGAGCCGCGCGGAGGCGGTGATGTAGAAGCCGGTCAGACCGTCCTGCACCCCCGCGACGAGGGCCCGTCCGGGCAGCAGGGCGAACAGCCCGCCCGTGATCACCGCCGAGGCCCTCACGTCCGCGTGGGCCAGCGTCAGCGCCACACCGATCGCGGCCGGCGGCATCGCGGCCGCCGTGAACTGGTAGAACTCCGGCAGCCCGCGCCCGGCGAACAGCCAGGCCAGCCGGTCGCCGAGCATCGCGCCGCCCGCGGCGGCGACGAACACCAGGAACCCGCCGCCCACCAGCATCGAGGCCGAGCCCGCCAGCAGCCCGCTCGCCGCGTTCAGCACCCAGACCGGGTAGGGGTGCCGGTTGCGGCGTATCTCCGCGAGGCGCCGGTAGGACTCCTCCAGGGAGATGTGCGTCTCGTCGTCGCTGAGGTCGTCCACCAGCTGGTACACGGCCGCGAGGCGGGTGTAGTCGGTGCCGCGGCGGCGCACCGTGCGCGACGCGGTCACCGGGTCGTCCACCAGGGACGGCTGGTGGGAGATCGACAGCAGCGTGAAGGTGACGTTCGGTTCGCAGCGGTCCAGGCCGTAGGAGCGGCAGACGGCGAACATCGCCGCCTCCACGTCCTCCGCGCCCTCCCCGCCCGCCAGCAGCAACTCCCCGATACGCAGCGTCAGGTCGAGCACGCGCGGCACGGCCGGCCCCGCCTCGTCGTGCCGGTGCACCTGCTCCGGCGCCGGCCGCTCGGTCACCGGCATGCGCAGCATCGTGCGCATCCGGTCCTGCCAGGGCACGTCCCGGTGCAGGGCGACGGACGGGATCCCGCCGGGCGGGGTGAACGCCGTCGGCCCCCGCTGGGCGCTGTACGTGCTCGGCGGGTTGAACGCCGACCCCTCCGCCTCGGTCGGCTGCGGGGCGGTGTCCAGCCCTTCCGGGAGGACGAACTCGGAGGTCGTCTCGGACTCCGTGCCGACCGGGGAGACCTCCAGTCCCTCCGGAACGGCGAACTCCGAGGTCGTCGCCGACTCCGCATCGACCGGAGCCGTCAGCCCGACGGGGGCGCTGAACGCGCTCCTCGCCTCGTCCGACTGCGGCTTGCGCTCCTCCGTGTCCCTCACCTGCGTTGCGCTCCCTGTACGACGCTGTCCGTGAACCTTCCTTCCCCCGTGGGACCCGATTGCCCGGGCCCCCCGGGCCAGTATGCGCACGGAGACGCGCGACGGGGCGCACGCGTCCGCGTGCGCCACGTCGCCTCTCGCGTGCCGAGCGTGCATCGGACCTGATCGCCGCATGCGAGAACGAC